>JAAYHG010000332.1 GCA_012735455.1 Bacillota bacterium | reverse complement strand
GGGCTAAGGCGGTGAACTTTGGTATTATTTACGGCATCAGTGACTTTGGTCTGGCAAGAAATACGGGTGTCTCCCGGGGGGAGGCCCGGGCGTACATCGAAGGCTACTTTAACCGTTATCAAGGCGTACGCGACTACATGAAACGTGTGGTAGAACAAGCCCGCTTAACGGGGTATGTAACCACGTTACTAGGGCGCCGACGGTACCTGCCTGATATAACCAGTCGCAACTGGGCGCGCCGCTCTTTTGCTGAGCGTACGGCCATGAACACCCCTATTCAGGGTTCGGCGGCAGATATAATCAAGGTGGCTATGCTTAAGGTGGCTGCTGCGCTAAAGCGCGAAAGCCTGACTGCCCGAATGTTGTTGCAAGTCCATGATGAGTTGGTTTTTGAGACGCCGCGGGAGGAATTGAAAAAGCTCACTTCTTTGGTTAAACAAGAGATGGAACAGGCGATGCAGCTGACTGTTCCCCTTTCTGTGGATATCAAGGTTGGTCCTAATTGGTACGAGGTAAAGAAGGTGTGACATGCCTGAGTTACCAGAGGTAGAGACAGTCCGCCGTACGCTCTTACCGCACTTGGTAGGGCAGATGATAACAGGGGTGGAGGTGCTTCGATCTACCCAACTAAAAAATGTGAGTCCTGAGGTACTGAAAGAAAAACTTACTGGGAAGGAAATTCGAGATGTAGGGCGGCGCGGAAAGTACCTCTTGATCTACCTTAGTCAGGGCGAGGTGCTGGTTGTACACCTTAGGATGACAGGGCGCTTGCTCTTTTACGCTGAGGGGCACGAAGTTACACCTCACACCCGGCTGCTTATTGAGCTTATCCCGCCAGCAGAGCTCCACCTGCATGATGTACGCTCTTTTGCCATGGTGTTCCTGTTGCCGAAAGCTGAAGAGTGCTCCTTGCCAGGAATTGCGGCCTTAGGGCCGGAGCCCTTGAGTGCAGATTTTACTCCGGCGGGGTTAGCAGCAGCACTGGCCAGGCACCGTAGCCCAATAAAAAACATTCTCCTTGGCCAAAGGGTGGTGGCGGGATTAGGCAACATTTATGTCGATGAGGCACTTTTTCGCGCTGGCATAAATCCGCTGCGTTCCGCTAACTCGCTCACCGCCGCCGAGGTGGGACGGTTGTTTCAGGCGATCCGTACAGTGTTGGCTGACGCCCTTGGCAGCGGAGGCACATCGATCCGCGATTATGTTAATGGTCACGGTGTGCCTGGTGCTTTTCAGCAGAAATTAGCTGTCTACGGACGTAAGGGTCATCCCTGCCGCCGCTGTGGAACCACTTTGGTTGGAGAACGAATAGGTGGGCGCAGCACAGTCTATTGTCCACTTTGCCAACCCAACTCCGCTAAGTCAGTTAAATAACCCTGTTAGCAGAGACGGTTGCCACGGGAACAGGCATAGTCATCCCCCCTGCAGGTTATTCTAAACCCGGGCGAATACAGGATAAGGGGAATAGTTGTGGCAGAAAAATACCTGCAGTACGGTGGGGTTAAATTCTGGAATAATGTACCGCCGGAAGAGATAAATCGTTTTGTGCGGGAACTCCCAGAAGATAAGAAAGGCTCCCTGTTTGAGGTAGTGCAGATCTTGGACAAAGAAGGCCTGATAACGTTGGACCGGGATGAGGTCTCAACCATTGACCGTGGGTTTGAGCAGCTCTACCAGGATGGTACGCAGCGGTTGGAGATTAAGCACAAGCCACGCTAAGTCAGACCTCGCACGGTTACGAGAAAATACGCCTATTCTGAGAGATCTTCTTATTAAGATCAGTAAAGTACTAATGCCGCTCTCTACGCACCTGCTGTTGAGCGGCCTTTACATGCCGCTGGTGAGCATGCTTGTGGAACGGATTTTCGGCTTCTTCTACTGGGGTTTGGGCCAGACCTCTGCGCGGTGTACTGCTGGCTGTTGTTGTAGAGCACAATGTTTTGTGTTGGTTTCTGGCAGGGATGAACCCGCTGGAAGCAGAATAGTATTCTCCCGGAGGGATTTAGATGCCAGCTGCACCAGTGATTGTGCTAACAGGCGGAATCGCAAGCGGGAAAAGTACGGTGGCCAAGTTATTAGCTGCCGCAGGAGGAAGGGTGATATCTGCTGACAGCTTGGCACGAGAGGTGTTACTTCCTGGCCAAGCAGCCTGGAAAGAAGTTGTGTCGGCTTGGGGACAGGGTGTTCTCACGTCAACAGGAGAAATAGACCGGGTGAAATTGGGACGCTTAGTCTTTACGGACCCCGCAGCTCGGCGACGGTTGGAGAAAATCACTCACCCGCGAATATTTGACCTTATGCACCAACAAATGGTCGAGGCACAAAAGAGCGCGGCCTTCGTGGTGCTGGAGATACCCCTCTACTTTGAGACGGAGTGCTCTGTTCCGGCAGATGAGGTTTGGGTTGTTTATGTGGGCCCGCTGACTCAGCTCAAGAGACTGCAGGAACGGTCCGGACTGACACATGAAGAGGCGTCAGCCCGGGTGGCGGCGCAGTTACCACTGGAGAAAAAGTGCGCCTGGGCCGATCGGGTAATTGATAACTCCAAGAGTCTGGCAATAACTGAGAAAACGGTCAAAACGGCTTTACAAGATTTGCTGGCCTCTAAGAAGGCCTGTAAGGATGAGGAAAGGGCTGAATGAAAAGACAACAACAGAGGCTCTTAAGAATGGTGACCTGGCTTGCGGTTTCGGTCTTAGCCGCAGTTCTTATACTAAGCAGTCGCGCCTTTTGGCGGCTTTTCTTCCCGCTACACCACCAGATTCTGTTGCAAGAGTATGGCGCCAACTATCAGGTGGATCCTCTGCTCTTGGC
>JAAYHG010000331.1 GCA_012735455.1 Bacillota bacterium | reverse complement strand
CCCTTTATTCGGCATTCTTCCTATCCGTACCAGTTCTCCCCCATTATAACGCAGGGCTTGTTTTTTTGTAAACAATAGCTTGTGGGAAACCGCAAATGACTAATTCTCCCTTGGAACGCTACGGCGTGAACTACGACGTCCCTGCCAACTGCGCCTCTCGCCGCTCCTTGAAGGAAGTCTTCCCTCCGACCAGGGCGCTTTCCGGCTGCGCGTCCGCAGGGGTGCCTCTGGAGTAAGAAAAACAGGGGTGGTGTCTGGTTCCTTGGTCAGCAGTTTAAGAGCTGCCGCTAGCAAGGTGGTAGAGTCGGTCTCTGCCAACAGCTCTTCCGCCAGACCTCTGTAGTCATGGAAGTCCCCTTTATCCACTGTCTGCAGCAGTTTTTCCACTGCTAGCCGCTGCTGCCCCTCCACCGCTTGGGTTAGGGAGGGAATCGGTTGCCGCTCAATTCGTCTGCCTGTAAGGCGCTCGATCACTCGCAGCTGCTCTCTTTCTCTGGGGGTAACAAAGGTAATCGCCTGGCCAGCTTTCCCGGCACGGCCGGTACGTCCAATGCGGTGCACATACCATTCCGGATCCTGTGGAATATCGAAGTTGTAAACATGGGTCACACCGCTAATGTCCAGTCCCCTGGCCGCCACGTCGGTGGCCACCAGGATCTCCGTGGCCCCCTCCTTGAATTCGCGCAGCACACTCTCCCTCTTGGCCTGAGTAAGGTCACCATGAATCCCTTGGGCAGCGTAACCGCGTTTGCTCAGTGCTCCAGCCAGCTCATCCACCCGCCGCTTGGTCCGCCCAAAAACAATGGAAAGCTCGGGGGCCTGAATATCCAGCAAGCGGCACAATACATCAAACTTCAGTCTCTCCGGTACTTCCAGGTAGGCCTGGTGTATGCTCGGTACAGTGAGTTCCTTGGCCTGGACACTTATGACTCTGGGATCCTTCATAAAACGCTGTGCCAGGTTGCGGATGGGCTCAGGCATGGTGGCAGAAAAGAGCATGGTCTGGCGCTCGCCAGGCGCTTCCTGAAGGATAGCCTCTATATCCTCGATGAAGCCCATGTCTAGCATCTCATCGGCTTCGTCTAAGACTGCCAGCCTAACATTCCCAAGAAAGATAGTCCTGCGCCTGAGGTGATCCAACAAGCGACCTGGCGTTCCGACTACTATCTGGGGTCGCTTGCGCAGCGCACTGATCTGGCGGTTGATATCCTGTCCGCCGTAAATGGGTACGGCGCGGATACCCTTAAACTGGCCAATGCGGTTCAACTCCTCCGCAACTTGCACCGCCAGCTCCCGCGTCGGAGTGATGACTATCCCTTGAATGCCCGATGGTTCAGAGGTGAGTTTCTCTACCAGAGGGATACCAAAGGCGGCGGTTTTTCCGGTGCCGGTTTGCGCTTGCCCGATAATATCTTTATCTGCCATGGCAGCTGGTACAGCCTGCGCCTGTATAGGTGTTGCTTCTTCAAAACCCATGTCGGCTATGGCTTGTAGTACAGAAGCGCTTAGCCCTAGTTCGGCAAATGTAGTCATGATTTCTTCTCCTATCCTCGCTATGATCTTTTGTATTGTACCCGTTTTTTCCAGTCTGTGCAATGTACTTGGAATTTATCTCTTGACTTTATTGCTTTAGCCTAGTAAAATGGTAAACAACAAAACAACATTACCTGAGAGGGAGTTGGAGAAACTATGAAGTTGCGCAGGCTCACAGTTGCGCTCCTTTTGCTAGCCCTAGTTGTTACGTCTGTTCTCGCCAGTGGTTGCTCACAGCCCCAACCGCAGCAGCCAGAACCAGCAGGAGAGGACCCGGCACAAAAAGCTCAGGCCCCAGCGGACGATTCCTGGGAGCGGGTCAAGGCAGCAGGTAAACTGGTGGCCGGGCTGGATGATGCCTTTGCGCCGTTTGGTTTCCGCGACGACAAGAATAACATAGTGGGTTTTGATATTGATCTTGGTAACAAAATGGCTGAGCGTCTGGGCATCAAGATGGAGTGGCAGCCTGCCCAGTGGTCCGGGATTGTTATGTCCCTCAAAACAAAGAAGTTTGATGTAATCTGGTCCGGCATGAGCATCACACCGGAACGTGCAGCTGAGGTTAACTTTACCGATCCTTACATTGGTGCTGCTCAAATCATTATTACCAAGGCTGATAACAAAGACATTAACAGCAAAGAGGATCTGGCAGGCAAAGTAGTGGGTACACAGCTTGGAAGTACCGGAGAGGTGGCGGCAAAGAAGGTGGAAGGACTCAAAGAGCTAAAGGCCTTTGACATCTTCCCTGATGCCATCAACGACCTGAATACCGGCCGTCTAGATGCCGTGGTAATCGATGACATCACCGCCCGATATTACTTACAGGAGAAGCCGGGTGCCTTCCGGATTCTCGATGACATCCTCTCGTACGAACCCATGGGTATCGCCGTCCGCAAGGAAGACACTTCCTTACTCGAGACCATCAACAACGAAATCAAGGCCATGATCGCAGACGGCACCTATGCAGAGATCTCCGAGAAGTGGTTCGGGGAGGATATGTCCAAGAATCTGTAGAAGTAACTGCAGAAGTAGTAAGATACGGGGAGGCATTACCTTGCCTCCCCGATCCCTGCGCTGAGGAGGATCTTCCCCATGAACATAGATTTTTCTTTTTATCTCACTTACATTCCCATCCTAGCCCAAGGAGCGCTCATGACCATAGCACTAACCATAATGGCTGTATTCTTTGGGACTATTCTTGGACTAATTGCCGCCCTGTCAAAAATATCCCGTAATAAGGTACTCAACGGACTAGCTTCCTTCTATACTTGGGTGATACGAGGTACACCACTCCTTCTGCAATTATGGCTTGTTTATTACGGCCTACCTCAAATAGGTATCACCTTAACTCCCTTCGTTGCAGCAACGGTAAGCATGAGTATCTGCGGCGGGGCATATATTGCCGAGATTCTGCGCGCCGGGATTCAATCCATTGACAAAGGGCAAATGGAGGCAGCACGTTCTCTGGGTATGACCTACCTCCAGGCCATGCGGCGTATTATCCTCCCCCAGGCCTATCGACGCCTGATCCCTCCCATGGGCAACGAAATCATCGCCCTTATGAAAGACTCCTCCTTGGTATCCACAGTGGCCCTGGTTGAGCTCCTCCGAACGGCGAGGCAAATTGACTCCGCTACGCTGCGCTCTCTGGAGATTTACATTGCTGCAGGTTTGTTCTACCTGGCGATGACCACTGTCTTGACCGTTGTCTTTGACCGGGCGGAGCAGAAGCTGGCAGTTTACGAATAAGGAGGTGGGAATGGTGATTCGGGCGGACAATATCTACAAGTCTTTCGGAGCGCTGGAGGTGCTGAGAGGGGTCTCCCTCACCGTGGAAAAAGGTGAGGTGGTGGTTTTAATTGGGCCCAGTGGCTCCGGCAAGAGCACCTTCCTGCGCTGTTTGAACGGGCTGGAGCAAATCGACAAAGGCCGGATAACCATTGGCAATTACACTTTTGGTCCCCAGAGCGGCAGGGCGCACGGTAGGACCCGTGAGCAGGAGCTCAACCGTGTGCGTACCCGTCTGGGCTTTGTCTTTCAGAACTTCAACCTCTTTCCACACATGACAGCGTTACAGAACGTGATGGAAGGGCCGCTAACCGTGCTTAAACAACCTAGGGATCAGGTACAAGCCCGGGCACTGAGCCTGCTACAAAAGGTCGGGCTGGAAGACAAGGCACATAGTTATCCCGCCCACCTCTCCGGCGGTCAACGCCAGCGTGTCGCTATTGCCCGCGCCCTGGCCATGGAGCCGGAAGCCATGTTGTTTGACGAACCTACCTCCGCCTTAGATCCAGAGCTGGTGGGTGAGGTCCTGGCAGTGATCCGCACCCTGGCTCAGGAGGGCATGACCATGCTGATTGTAAGCCACGAAATCGGCTTTGCCCGGGAAGTGGCAGACCGGGTTGTTTTTATGGAAAACGGGCAAATCTTGGAGGAAGGCTCCCCTGCCGAACTCTTCGTTAGGCCCAAACAGGCCCGCACCCGGACTTTTTTGCGTAGCGTAATCTAAATGGTTTAATCAAAACCAGAGTTATAAAACCTGAGGAGCCTTAAAGAGGCGCTTGACAACGGTCATATGCCTGTCTCTT
>JAAYHG010000330.1 GCA_012735455.1 Bacillota bacterium | reverse complement strand
CCAGCTTTTGAGTACGGCCACCAAGTGGCGGTAAACGTACCAAATAAAAGTGGTTAGAGGGCTTCTCTTAGCTGCAGACGCAGCAGCCACCAAGTCTCGTTCGGCTAGAGTTTTGCCGTCCAGCTTTACCACAACACGCCCCACCCGCGCGCCTCGTTCCACGGGTGCCCGCAGGGTCGGCACCTCAAGCACGCGCTCTACTCTCTCAGCGGCATCCTTATCCACCACAAGGTAAAGATCGCGCTCCACTCGAACAGGTATGGAGGCCTCGAAACCATGTGTGAGGGGCAGCCCTATCACCTCTCCCGCCTGAAAAAGGTTAAGAAGCCTGGTCTCTTGAAACCCATAGTCCAAGAGGGCTATCGCATCGCTCCAACGATCGTCGCTGTGAAGCACTACTGCCACTAGCTGACGTCCCGCTCTAGTAGCTGAAGCAACCAAACACTGGCCTGCTTCCGCAGTTGTACCAGTCTTGACACCATCAGCACCGCTATAACTCCACAGAAGACGGTTGGTATTGTAAAAGGTCCGGCTGCCCTCCGGCCCCTTTAGTGTTTGCTCCTGCGAGCGGACTATCTCCTGAAACTTAGAATTACGCAAAGAGTAGCGGGCTATTGTCGCCAGATCATAGGCGCTGGTATAGTGGTCCGGATCCGGCAGACCATGGGGATTAACAAAGTGCGTGTCCCATGCCCCGAGAGCACGCGCTTTAGCGTTCTGCAATTGCGAAAAGCCCTTTTCACTGCCTGCAATGTGTTCAGCTATGGCAACACAAGCATCATTCCCCGATTCCATCAACGCGCCCCAAAGGAGTGCCTCTAACGTAAGTTTTTCACCGGTTCTAAGGTAGATGGAGGAACCCTCAGTCCAGGCAGCAGAGGGGCTCACCGTAACAACATCGCTAAGGTATCCCTTTTCTAAGGCGACAATGGCAGTGAGTATCTTCGTGGTACTCGCTGGCGGGCGACGTTCATAAGGGGAACGTCCATAGAGAATCGTACCAGTCCTGGCATCAAGTAGAACCGCCGCATCCGCTGTTATAGAAGAAGTGGCAGCCTGCACCCTGCTAGTCATCCCGACAAGGGATGCCATGGCTAGTATAACAACCAGAACTGCGACGAAACTACGTTTCATTATTAATCCCCTCTTTATAAATTAGCCCCCAACACTCCACCCAGGAGACCCGTAACTACACCTATGATTAACCGTCTCCACATGAATCCGACCGCCCCTGCTTGCGTCGGCCAGAAAACGATACCCAGATAGTAGGACAGTAGTATGAAAAGGCAGCCAGTGAAAATACCATGCAACCACCCCGAACGTCCAGCACGGCGTCCTGACACTAGGGCACCAACCAACACCGCAGAATACCCGGCAACAGCACTCAACGTAGTTAATCTCGCCTCTAGACTGCTCCGAAAAAAGATGACAGAGGCCAAAAGAATAGCAAACAAAAAATAAACCACAAACGCGAATAGTAATCCTTTGCCTACCGCCCTGAAAGAGAAAAAGGCACCTTCCGTCCCCTGACGCGTCTTGAGCACTTTGGACATCTCCACCACTCCTTCGATAATGCACCTGTGCTAATGTACGCTTCTGACTCTGCCCTCATGACTGTTTGTGGACACAAAAAAGCTGCCAAGAACCTGTAGGCATGTTAGCTACTAACCTACACCATTCTTGACAGCATCTTGCGTTGCTTCCTCGCCTGGGCTACTCTTTCTTCTCCTCTTGGGCTGTATCTCCCTTCGGTTCTTTAACCTTAGCCTCCTTAAGAACGTAACCCACAGCCTCACGGTTCATCTTCAGTTCAAGGTTGTCGCTCACCTTAAGCTTAACAGTTTGATCCCGCACTTCGGTTAGGGTGCCATGGATACCGCCAATGGAAACAACCTTGTCACCCTTTTTCAGGCCAGCCAACATCTGCATACGCTCCTTGCGCTGCTTTTGTTGTGGCCGGATAATCATAAACCAAAAAACAGCGAAGACAATTATCATGGGTAGAAGACCAGCTAACTGCTCTGACGACACTTAGACCCCTCCTCACTAGACTTAGTATAAACTTCGCCAAGCCGATGAAAAACCCTCTCAGCAACTAGGGGATAGATCTATCTTTCTTTCCTCATCGTCGTTGAGACGATAACGGGCAAAAAACTTGGCCTTGGCAGCTAGGAAGTTGTCGGTAACAATTGCTGTCCTAATCTCTTCCATAAGCTGAATCAAGAAATAAAGGTTGTGGTAAGTGGTCAGTCGAATTCCTAACACCTCATTCGCCTTAATCAGGTGGCGAATGTACGCCCGGGTATAATTGCGACAAACGTAGCAGTCACAATCAGGATCAAGGGGCGCATAATCGCGGGCGTAGGTAGCACTTCTAACGACTAGTTTGCCGTCCCGAGTAAAAACTGTACCATTTCGTGCAATCCGAGTCGGCAGGACGCAGTCAAACATATCTACTCCCCGCTGTACACCTTCCCATAGGCAGTCAGGACTACCTACTCCCATGAGGTAACGGGGCTTGTTGGTCGGTAATTGTGGCTCCAACAGTTCTAAGATCTCATACATTTTATCCTTAGGCTCACCCACGCTCAGACCACCAATAGCGTATCCCGAAAAATCTAGGTCTACTATTTGCTCTAGACTCCTCAGCCTTAAGTCCGGAAAAGTGCTCCCTTGGACAATGCCGAACTGGGCTTGATCTTCCCGTGAATGGGCCTCTCGCGCCTGCTTGGCCCAACGCGTGGTTCGCTCAACAGCTTCAGCTGCTTCTTTATAGCTAGCAGGATATGGTACGCACTCATCTAGAACCATGGCAATGTCTGAACCCAGCAATTCCTGAACCTTTACTGCAATTGCTGGTGTAAAATTGTGCTCTGATCCGTCAATATGCGAACGGAAAATAACCCCGTCGGAGGTAAGTCGGCGCAGCCCGCCTAAACTAAAGACCTGAAACCCACCACTATCTGTGAGAATAGGACGTTCCCAGTGCATAAAAGCGTGCAAGCCACCAGCAGCAGAAATCAAATCAGCCCCGGGGCGTAAGTACAAGTGGTAGGTATTGCTAAGGATAATCTCTGCCCCTAATTCAGTCAGTTCCTCAGGGGTCATGGTCTTGACTGTAGCCTGTGTTCCTACGGGCATAAACACCGGAGTCTCTACTCTTCCATGCGCAGTTACGAAGGTACCTCGGCGTGCCCGAGTCTCACTGCTCTTTGCCCTGAGTTTGAATCCAAGTCGCATGAATCTTCTCCTTCTTAAATGATCAGCATGGCGTCTCCGAAGCTAAAAAACCGGTAACGTTCTTGTACCGCCGCTTGATAAGCGCGGAGGATATTCTCACGACCAGCTAGGGCCGATACCAACATAAGCAGAGTGGATTTAGGCAGATGAAAGTTTGTGACCATGCCGTCTACAATTCTGAACTGAAATCCAGGGTAAATAAAAAGTCTAGTCCATGCTGCTCCAGGCTGCAGATGCCCGCTTGCTCCTGCCGACTCCAGGGTGCGTACCACGGTGGTTCCCACCGCTACCACCCTTTGTCCTTCGGCCTTGGCAGCGTTGATTCTAGCTGCCACCTCCGGGCTAACGTGAAAAAACTCCTCATGCATGTGGTGCTTCTCGATTACCTCTTCGCGGACGGGACGGAAGGTGCCTAGCCCCACATGGAGGGTAATGTAGAGTATCTCGGTTCCGCCTTGCTTGATCTTGTCCAGGAGTTTTGGCGTAAAGTGCAACCCCGCCGTAGGAGCAGCAGCTGATCCTATGTGACGAGCGTAAACCGTCTGGTACCTATTTTGATCTTTCAGCTCCGTATGAATGTACGGCGGCAAGGGCATCTGTCCGATCTGGCTCAGTATCGTCAGAAAGTCATCTCCCGTGCGGTTGAAGGAAATCACCCTGCCACCTTCCGGCGTACGCCTAAGTACACGGCCAATGAGCTTCTCACCGCCAAAGACTAGTACCTGGCCCTCTGGGCAACGCCGACCAGGTTTGACCAGCGTTTCCCACTGCCCGTCTGCCAATTCTCTTAAGAGTAAAACCTCCACCTTTCCTTCCGTCTCCAACCTGCGTCCGTAAAGGCGTGCCGGTAGTACCCGAGTGTCATTAAGAACGAGAACATGACCCGGTTTAAGATACGTCGGCAAATCCCGAAAGGAACGATGTTCCAGCGTCCCTGTTTCCCGGTTCAAAACCAGCAGGCGACTCTCGTCTCGCTGATCAAGTGGGGTCTGGGCTATGAGCTCTTCCGGAAGCTCGTACGAAAAGTCCTCCAGTCGCAACAAGACCGCTCCTTACCCTGCAAACTAGTATGGTTCTATTGTAACCCCAGTATAGTAGTGCATCAAAATCTGACGGAAAAAGTTTTCGTCACTGCCAGGTGCTGTTTCCGCTAGGCCCTTAGCACCCCACTGAGACATCCCCACACCGTGACCATAGCCTCTGCCGCGAAAGACAATATGGTCATCCTGCTCACCACGGCTGCCCACACCACGTCCACCGCCTCTAACCTTAACAAAGGTCACCCCGGCCGAAGTAGCCACTGCAGAGCCACTCGGCACCACCTGTACAGCTTGTCCCCGCGCTCCCTGAACCACAACCGCAGTCGTCAGGTCTTCAACCATCGAGATATCACTAACGGCCGGGATATCGCTGGCCAACACAACCTCTACCCAGGTACTTTTCATCCTATTGGCCCCCACCGCTAGCCGTAGTCTGTTGGCGCTCACCACTTCGCTGCCGCTGCTGCCTCTTACCAAGAAATTGATGGTTCTGCCTGAGGAAGACCAGTCCACAGGTTCTACTGTTTCCACCCTACCCACTGCTATACCAGCAGCAGCCAAGAGCTCACTCAGCTCATCTCGGGAAAAGCTTATCTCCCAGCCGGTATACGGACTGCTAAGCAAGTCCGCGGTGTCCTCAACAGCCTGTAGGTAAGGACGCTCACTACCCCATACCGCTCCTGCAGATTCTGTGTAGCCGCCAGAGCTGGCATGATAATAAACATCAATTAATTCATCATCGTACTTAAGCACAAGCCCGGCTGTCTCTTCCACCGCCGAATCCGTGGCTGCTGTCTCGACATCAGCTCCGCCGTAGACCTGGCAATGCGTTTGGGAACAGAGATCATAGTTTTCCCTACTGTGGCGGCCTACGTTACGGTAGGCAAAGGTACGCGCAGTCACAGCCTGCGCCTTGAGAGCTTCCCTTGGCCACCCAGGTGACATCTCCAGGGGCACAACACCACGCAGGTAGTCCTCGACACCAACCACGTTTACGACTATTAGGCCATCACTGGCGGCCCATACCTCAAACTGGCCACGGTATCCCCTGCCATCCACACGAAGAAGGTTCGCCCTTGTTTCTTCCAGGGGAACCACCCGGACTCCAGAAACACACTTGCCATCGGGGAGAAGCACATTCCCTGAATCCTGGAAAAATACAACTTGGGCCTTACCCGAATAAGTTGCCAACTGCTCACCAGATTCAACATCTAGTAGCCCAAGCCCGGCATCAGCACTAACTAGCACAGGTTTCGGTGTAGCCAAAATATGTACTCTAATGTTTCCCACCGGGCAAGCTGCTGCCGGTGCTTCTAGTCCAAAGACAAACAAAGCAAGTAGTAAGGCCAAACCCAACAAGATCCGCGCAAAACACAAGAACCCTGGCCTCCCGACCGGAGACGCCGCCGAGTGCCTAATTCGGAATACTCCCTGGTACTCTAGTCCTTTTGCCTCTCTCTTTCGAAAGACATCCATGACAACACCCTTCACCAGATAGAATCCTCCCAACAGCAAGAATAAAAATCACCCTAGCCTGCCCGCGTACCGAGTGACCGTCTACCGACACCGCACTCGGTACGTACAGCACAGGCTACGTCAGGATGATCTCGCTCCCCAAAACCGATTCTTGCTCTCACGCGAAATACTCACGCAGATAATTAAAGTCACCACTCAAAACCAAGAGTACGGCTAGAATATACTTCCGCTGCCGTTCCAAGGTCTTGCGGCTTACTCCAATTTCCGCAGCTATTTCGCTCAATGGTAATGAACCACGTTTGCGTAACGCAGCAAGCCAATCAGGCCTTGCAGCAACTTTTCTTGCCACCTCAATGGCGCGCCGACGAGCATCGCGGTGTCGCGGACAAGATGCTGCCACATCACTAAGCCCAATCCCATACTTGGATAGGCAACGGCTAAAAGCCAGGATCTCCTCTCTCCGCTCCAGCTCTTCCTCCCGCGCCGGGGCAAAGCTTTCTTGAAGCTGCTCAATTAACTGACTCTCGCTTATTTCATCGGCGTTGCTCGCCGCTGCGAGAACGGTAAGCGGAATTTCCTTCTGCCGTCGCTTCTCGTGCCGGTAAAAGTCAAGTAAACGGCGTTTGATAACTAGTTCTGAGAACTTGAGAAAAGAGTTTCCTCGCCGTTCGTTATACGCATCAATGGCCTCATTAAACGCCAAGAGGCCAATGCTAACCTCATCGTCCTCACCCAAGCGAATGAACCGACCAGAGACCTTGGCTGCTGTGGCCAGGATAAAGGGCGTATAATCCTGGATGAGCCTTTCACGTGCCTCCGGAGCCCCTCTCTTTGCTAGTGCGAGAAGGTCCTCCTTCATGGCTGGTTTTCACCACTCCCGTTTTTTCGTCGTTTCTTAGCGCCACCGACGTATCATGTTCAGGATTAGGGTAAGAATCAGGCTCAGTACTAAACCACTGGCCAAAGGGAAATAGAAAGTAAAGTTCTCGCGTTGGATCAGTATGTCGCCAGGCAAACGTCCCAAATGTAGGACCCGCCCAAAAAAGGCTAAAATGATCCCCAACGCAAAAAGGAAACCGCCCAATCCCATAAGAATCTTCCCTAATCCTTCCCAACCCGGCACCTATTTCACCCCCTTTCCGTAAACAAAAGCTCACCCTGCCCTGGGAATGGCAGATTAAGGTGCTCATACGCGAGTGGGGTTACGATTCTGCCTCTTGGTGTTCGCTGCAGAAGTCCCTGTTGCAAAAGATATGGTTCGTATACCTCCTCAATCGTACCAGCATCTTCGCTAAGCGTGGCCGCTAATGTCTCAAGTCCCACCGGACCACCACTGAACTTTTGAATCAACGCCAGTAAGAGCTCACGGTCAGTCTTATCAAGGCCCAGGGGGTCCACCTCCAAACGCGTCAAAGCCATCCGCGTAGTCTCCAAGGATATCTTGTTTTCACCTTTAACCTGCGCAAAGTCCCGAACCCGTTTCAGGAGACGGTTCGCTATACGTGGTGTCCCCCGCGAACGTTTGGCCACTTCAAGGGCTGATTCCTCTATCAGGTCCACACCAAGAATTTTAGCTGATCGGTGTAGAATGCTAGCCAAAGCTTTGGCATCATAGTACTCTAATCGCGATACTACACCAAATCGATCACGCAGTGGCGCAGACAACAACCCGATACGGGTAGTAGCCCCAACCAAGGTAAAGCGTGCTAGATCTAAACGCAAAGAGCGAGCACTTGGTCCCTTGCCCACGACAATATCTAAGGCAAAGTCTTCCATGGCTGGGTAGAGAATCTCCTCTACACTATGACTGAGGCGATGAATTTCATCGATAAATAAGACATCCCCAGTCCCCAATCCGGTGAGTAACGCGGCTAGATCACCCGGCCTTTCTATTGCCGGACCAGATGTTATATGGATGTTTACCCCCAGTTCCCTGGCGATTATGCGCGCTAACGTTGTCTTACCCAGGCCAGGGGGACCGTAGAGCAAGACGTGATCCAGGGTTTCCTTGCGTAACAGTGCCGCTCTAATAAAAACCTCCAGGTTAGCCTTAACCTTGTCTTGACCGGTAAAATCAGCCAAGCGCTGCGGTCGTATGGTTGCTTCTAACTCAGAATCGCCAGGAAGTATTTCTCCAGCAATTATTCTTTCTTTCATACCGCTACCTCTTCCGCAAGACTTCTAGCGCCGCGCGTACCCTTGCCCCAACGTCACCGGATTCCTCCACTTTGGTAAGCGCACTGGCCACTTCATCGCGTGAATAACCAAGTTGTAAAAGCGCCTGAACCGCAAGATCCTCCTCTAACATCCCTGTGGCAGGAGACATCTCCGGCAGATCAATCATCAGTTTTTCTTTCAGTTCAAGAATGACTCTTTGGGCCATCTTTTTTCCAATTCCGCTAATCTTCCGCAAGGAAGTTGCATCACCCGAACATATAATCTGTGCTAAGTCCAAAGCATTAAAGGCTGAAAGAGCGGCTAAGGCGGTTCGTGTACCGATACCTTCTACACCTAGCAAAGCAAGAAAAATATCGCGCTCATAGGGTGTGCCAAAGCCAAACAATATCAAGGCATCCTCACGCACATGGAGGTACGTATACACCTGGGCTTCCTGCCCTACCCCGGGAAGCTCGCGAGCTGTGCTGTCAGAAACCTGAAGCATGAAACCAACCCCACCTATCTCTAAGACGACCCAGCCGGGGGTTTTGTTCACTATAGTGCCCCGAAGAAACTCAAACACAGCTTGCACCCCCCTGCATACTTCGCGCATGAAATTGTGCAACTTGCGCATGACAAACCGCCAACGCCAGCGCATCAGCAGCATCATCTGGTTGCGGCAAAACAGGGAGACGAAGCATTAGGCGAAGCATCTCCTGTACCTGCCTTTTCTCCGCTCTTCCGTGCCCGACCACAGCTTGTTTCACCTGGGACGGTGTATACTCAACCACACGGAGTCCTCGCTGGGCAGCAGCTAGAAGAACAATACCCCGTGCTTGTGCCACGGTGATAGCAGTGCGTATGTTCTTATTGAAAAAGAGCTCTTCTACAGCCATTGCATCTGGTTTGCTTTCCAAAATCCTTTCTAATCCATGATGCAGCATGAGAAGACGCTCTGCAGCAGCCATGTCCTTAGGTGTTTCCAAGCAGCCGTAGGTAACCACTGTGCTATGGCCATTCTTCTGCTCTACCAGGGCATAGCCGAGGCGTGCTATCCCGGGATCCACTCCACAGACTAACATCTCTTCTCCTCCCCCCTATAACTTCTACAACCGGTCCTGAAACCCTTTTTTCGGTAAATCTGGAGGAGCCTGCAGACAAGAAAACTGAGGGCCTAGTTCATTAGGCCCTCTAAGATCTGCAACAGCTCCTCTTCTCTTACTACTCTGATTCCGACCCTTAAATCCTCCACGGCTTCTTCCGGTAGGCCACGGGTAAAAATACCCGTCCGTTCCTTGATTTTGTTGCCGGAGCCAGGTAGACCATAAAAAACAACTACCTCGTCGTCATCAAGACCCACATAGAGGTTTTCCTGGCAAACGGGACATAGCTCCTCACGTCTAGAACGGAGTCGTCCTTCACCGTCGGAGACACTTATCTCCCACCCTGGGTAAAGCTTCCTCAATAGCTCTAGGTCAGGTTCTCCCTCCACCTCCGGGAGTTCCTTCGGTGCGCTAACCAAGTGACCGCAGCTGTAAATCACCTCTTCCACCAGGTGAGTAACAGCCCTTGCTGTAACACGAGGCTCTTGCGGAGAAGGAGACGGTTCATTTCTACCACCTAACACCCTAAAACCTATAAATGAAAGCAGAATAGTCAGCCCAAGAATTGCCAGAACACTGGGCCAGGACAGTCCCTTTTTTAGTCCCATGAACATCCTCCTTAGAGACGAACTATTTATCATCATCTCCGGAGTTCGCCCCATATATACCAAAAAGTGGGCGTTTACGCGCCCACTTAGATTCAGATCAATTCTCAAATGCAGCCATGATCTCATCCGGAATATCAAAATTGGAATAGACGTTTTGCACGTCGTCATGGTCTTCCAAAGCATCCATAAGCTTGAGTAACTTCTCAGCATCATTGGGATCTGTCACTTCTACTGTGTTCTGGGGGATCCGAGCTATTTCCGCCGAAGCGAAAACATAACCTTGCCCCTCCATGGCCTCCTTCACTGTCTGGAAATCTGCAGGGGTAGTTAGAATCTGTATGGTATCTTCATCTTCCTTAACATCTTCTGCACCAGCCTCTAGAGCTTCCAGCATAATTTCATCCACACTCTTGGTAAGTTCTGAAAGGCTTAATACAAGGCTGCCCTTTTGATCAAACATCCAAGCAACACAGCCCGTCTCACCTAAGTTACCGCCGTGGCGAGAAAAAAGGTATCGAATCTCTGAAGCAGTACGATTCCGATTATCTGTGAGTATCTCAAGCATAACGGCTACTCCTGCTGGACCGTAACCTTCGTACAAAAACTCCTCATAGTTGGCGCCCTCTTGTGATCCACTGGCACGGGCAATGGCGCGCATAATGTTATCATTAGGCATGTTGGCTGCTCGGGCCTTGTCCATAACGATCTTCAACCGGAAGTTTACGTTAGGGTCAGGACCACCGTTACGCACAGCAACCATAAGCTCCCGTCCGATCCGAGTAAAGATCTTCCCTTTGGCAGCGTCTGCCTTAGCCTTCTTGTGCTTAATATTAGCCCACTTAGAATGTCCGGCCATACTTTCACCCCATTTGTACGCGCGTGCGGACATCTCACGCACTGCTTCTAGAATCTCCTCTCACGGAGCCATTCTATCATATGCACCCCGGCTTTGAAAAGATAAGGCCGGCTAGAAGGAAGGTATTTGAGGAAACCGCCGTTTATGTTCACTGCGGGCCCTCATGGCCCTCACCCGTGCTACTACTTCCGGGCTTCCTTCACCGTTCAAGATAAACCTGTCTAACTCACTATAAGTAAGGCCCATTTCGTTTTCATCTGTCTGCCCCTCCCATAGGCCTGCAGAGGGTGGCTTTTCAATAATTACCTGTGGTACACCCAGGTAACGCGCTAGTTCACGCACCTGCTCTTTCACTAAACCTACAATTGGCAGTAGGTCAACACCGGAGTCTGCGTGTTTGGTAAAATAACCAATCGTCCATTCGCTCTTGTTGGTTGACCCTAGGACCAAGTAATTATTCTGAGCAGCAATGTAATAAAGTGTGGTCATCCGCAAACGTGGCTTAATGTTAGCCAAAGCCAAGACCTTTGGTTCGCCTAAGTTGGCCACTTTAAGAGCGCCAACAAGCGCATCATAAGTAGCATCTAGGACTACCTCCTGTACTGGTAGTTTAAATCTTTCAGCCACTAAACGAGCATGCTCTGCATCCTCACTCAGACTGTGACAGGGCATGATAACCCCCATCGCCATATCCGGAAAGGCGCGCTTGGCAAGCCCCGCGACCACCGCCGAGTCAATCCCTCCACTTAGACCAAAAACTACGCCTTTGGCGCCTGCCTCGGCCACCTTCTCTTTGAGCCAGGTCACAAGACGCATGGTTAACTCTGCTGTGTCCATCCTACTGACCCCTTCCAGTGAATCTATCTAAATATACCACCCCTTTCAGAACCGGGTCAAGCGCCGCTCCTT
>JAAYHG010000329.1 GCA_012735455.1 Bacillota bacterium | reverse complement strand
GGGGACGGGTGTGCGCGACCACATCTACGAGCGAGTTCTCATGATTAGCCATTTTATCGTCGAAACTGGGGCCACCGTTCGCCAGGCGGCGCAGGAGTTTCAAGTGAGTAAGAGTACCGTCCATAAAGATATGGCGGAACGGTTACCCAAGATCAATCCCCAATTGGCGGAAAAGGTGCGGGCCATCCTGGATCAGAACAAGGCAGAAAGGCACCTCCGCGGTGGTGCCGCATCCCGCAAAAAATACCTGGGTGCTTAACGAAAAGAAAAGGAAATTGTGGAAGGATGTAGAAATAAAGTTTATTAAGGAAGGGAGCGAAAGGAGCAAACTGAATGCTTTGGGGAGCGGACATTGGCATTGATTTGGGCACTGCAACAGTGATAATCTACGTTCGGGGTAAAGGCATCGTCCTGCAGGAGCCTTCGGTGGTAGCGATGGAACGCAATACGGGACAGCTTCTGGCCGTAGGTGAAGAGGCTCGGCGTATGCTGGGCAGGACCCCGGGCAATATCATTGCCATACGTCCCCTCCGCGATGGAGTAATTGCTGATTATGACATTACCGAAAAAATGCTCAAGTACTTTATCCATAAGGTCTGTGGTCAACGCCTCTTCTTCCGTCCCCGAATCATGGTCTGTATACCAGCTGTTGTTACCACTGTAGAAAAACGGGCCGTGGTGGAGGCGGCCATGCAGGCGGGGGCGCGCAGCGCCTCCTTGATCGAGGAACCCCTGGCTGCTGCTCTGGGTGCTGGTATCGATATTGCCGAACCAAGCGGAAGCATGGTTGTGGATGTTGGTGGTGGAACCACGGATGTAGCCGTGCTCTCGCTGGGCGGTATTGTTTTGGGCGAATCCCTGCGGGTGGCCGGGGACAAGTTTGACGACGCCATTGTGAGGTATGTGCGCCGGGTTTATAACATGTTGATCGGTGAACGCACAGCAGAAGAGCTGAAGATGAAGATTGGTACCGCCTTCCCGGCGGGACGTAAAGAAAGCATGGATGTACGCGGACGTGATCTGGTCACAGGGCTACCCAAGACCATTCGTATTACCTCAGATGAAACCTACGAGGCTTTGGCTGAGCCGGTGCAGGCTATCATCCAGTGTGTGCGTTCCGTGCTGGAGAAGACCCCGCCGGAATTGGCGGCGGACATCATGGACAAGGGCATAGTTCTTACCGGTGGTGGGGCCTTGCTGCATGGATTGGCCAACCTCTTATCTAAAGAGACGGAGATCCCGGTACACGTCTCGGAGAATGCCGTGACGGCGGTGGCGCTTGGGACGGGACGAGCTTTGGAGTACCTGGACAAGCTTGGTAGTAAGAATTCTCTTCTTTCCGATGTGCTCCTTAAGGATAGCAGGGGTAGGAGGTGAGATTTTGCTACGTGGACTTTACACGGCAGCGGCTGGGATGATGGCGCAGCAGCAGCGTCTAGACGTGGTAGCCAATAACCTGGCCAATGCTGCCACGCCAGGTTACCGGGCGGATGTGGCGGTAACAGCAGCAACGCCAGGGCTCTTCATTCAGCGCTTGCATGATGCCCTGGACAACTTTTCTCGTCGTCCTGTGCCGGTGGGATTTCTGGGTACCGGAGCAGCCGTGTCAGAGGTGGCGATGCTTGAGCGAGGAGGCTCCTTGAAGGAGACAGGCAATCCCCACGACTTTGCCCTGGCAGGGGATGGGTACTTTGTGGTAAACACTCCCCGGGGCGTGCGCTATACCAGGAACGGGTCTTTTCAGGTCAATGCTCTCGGTGAGCTTACCACCAGCGAAGGTTACCAGGTATTGACTCGCAGCGGTGCTCCCGCTCGGGCCGATGATCCAAATCTGGTCACGGACTTGGCCGTGGCAGTGGAGCCGAGAGGAGCTGCGTTGACTAAAGAAGGTAACAGCCTTTTTGCCTCGGAACAGCCCTTACCTTTAGGTGAGGGTACAGTCCTGCAGGGTGTTCTGGAAGAGGCCAATGTGACAGCGGTTGAGGCTATGGTGGAGCTCATCAGCGCCATGCGTGCCTACGAGGCAGGGCAAAAGGCCATCCAGACCCAGGACCAGACCTTGGACAAGCTTCTGAATGAGGTCGCTAAAATCTAGTCGCCAAAAGCCCATAGCCAAGAACCACTTCAGGGCCGGACTGCTTGCAGGGGCCTTAAGCCGCGGACTGACTGAAGCGGCGTAATTGTATAAGTGGTTGGCGCTGGGCGTTTGCACCTGGTTGTGACTGATCTTGGCCGTTAGAGGCTGGACCATTGGCCACTTGGTCATGCAACTTATTCAGTGGTTAGGAGGGACAAGCCATGATGCGGGCTTTGTGGACAGCCAGCAGCGGTATGCTGGCCCAGCAGCTCAATATTGATGTAATCTCCCATAACCTGTCCAATGTGAACACGGCCGGCTTTAAGAAGAGCCGCCTGGAGTTTCAGGATCTGCTTTACGAGACCTTACGCGGGGCTGCCCCGGCACCCTTGGGGGGTTACCTACCCACCACCCTGTCAGTGGGACACGGGGTGCGCCCGGCTGCCACCCAAAGGATGTTTAGTACGGGCAACTTTGAACCCACACAAAACCCCCTGGATGTGGCAATAGAGGGTGACGGCTTTTTCCAGGTGGAACTGCCTAACGGGAGTGTAGCCTACACCCGGGATGGATCATTTAAGATTAACGGCGATGGCGATTTAGTCACCAGCGATGGCTACTTGGTTCTTCCTGGGATCAATATCCCCCAGGGTGCCACTGACATAGCCGTTGCCCCGGATGGAACCGTTTCCTACCAGTTGGATGGCGAGACGGTGACGGGCGATCAGATTACTCTGGCGCGTTTTCCCAACCCGGCCGGTCTGGAGGCCATAGGGCGCAACCTCTTTCGTGACACCGGTGCGGCTGGTTTTGTAGAGGAGGGCCTGATTCCCGGCCAAGATTGTGGGTCACTGGCCTCCGGTTACTTGGAGATGTCCAACGTACAGATTGTTGAAGAAATGGTGAAGATGATTACTGCCCAGCGGGCCTATGAGATTAATGCCAAGGCCATTACTGCTGCTGATGAAATGCTGGGTGTGGCCAATAATCTGCGCCGTTAGCAGGACTGGCAAGCGGCACTAGTCTGAGCTCTTCGGGCACGTGCTGCAGCCCTCAGAGGAGAGCGGGAGCAGGACAACGGGACGGGAGTGGTGTTTCTATGATTGCGAGCATTGCCGGCCCAGGCCAGCCACTTAACGCCAGGACTGAAAGTAACCAAGAGAAGCCCCTTAAAGAGGCGTGCGAAGACTTTGCCGCCTTGTTTTGGGAGACTGTTCTGAGGCAGATGCGCCGGAGTGTTCCTCAGG
>JAAYHG010000328.1 GCA_012735455.1 Bacillota bacterium | reverse complement strand
GGTTGGTTGTGACGCCGGAAATGATGCCCCAGCCAGCAGCCTCACGTACCTCCGCTAAGTCAGCTGAGTCCAGAAACAGTTTCATCCTGGTCACCTCCCTGAACAGCTTCCCTTGGCCTGTCTCTTTCTGAAAACATGTGATCTACTTTAAGCGTCCTCCTTTCCCTTACACCCTGCCCGCAGAGCCAAAAACTTGGATCTTGTGCTCAATCACCTGTTGCAGTACTTCTCGGGCCGGGCCGAGGATCTTGCGCGGGTCATACTCGTCTGGCTTGGCCGCCAAGACCTCCCTCATCTTCGCCACAAATGCCTGCCTCAGGTCTGTGTCAATGTTGATCTTGCGCACGCCGCGAGCCACAGCCTCACGGATGGCTTCATCCGGTACCCCAGATGAGCCGTGCAAGACAATGGGAACAGACACCCTCCGCCTAATCTCGTCCAGGCGCTCGAAGTCCAGTTTGGGCTCCCCCTTGTACGGGCCGTGCGCCGTACCGATGGCCACCGCCAGGCAATCCACCCCTGTTTCCCGGGTAAATATCTCTGCCTCCTCCGGATCGGTAAAGTAGGCCTCGCGGTCACTGACCGTCACGTTGTCTTCGGTACCACTAATCCGCCCCAGTTCCGCCTCCACCGAAACACCCACCGCGTGGGCAACCTGCACCACACGTTGCACCAGACCAATGTTCTCCTGAAGGGGTAGCTTGGAACCGTCCACCATAACCGAGGAGAACCCGGTGCGAATACAGCGCATAACCTGGGTAAAGTCGGTGCCGTGGTCCAGATGCAGCGCAATGGGCACAGTGGCACCGGCAGCAGCGGTCTTTACCATGGCTGTAATCTGCTCTAAGCCCGCGTACTTCAGAGCTCCTTGACTGGCTTGGATGATCACCGGACTCCGTTTGGCTTCAGCTGCTGCAACAATGGCCTGAACAATCTCCAGGTTATTGGCATTAAACGCCCCGACAGCATAGCCTTCCTTTTCCGCTTGGGACATAAGGTCGGCAATGGTAACAAGACTCATACAGCTCCTCCATTCTTCAGCTATTTGGCTACCAGCATGCGTCAAACCTCAACGAGACATGCGCCCGCTCAGGCGGCTAGAGCAGAACCTGTACGAGAAATGGTACCGAGAGCGAAAGCAAGAAACCGTTTGCAAAGGCCACCAAACCATACTCCTCGCCCGCTACCTTAATTACAACCGGCAGAGTAACATCCATGGTAGTAGCACCGCCGGGAGCAATGGCCGCCAAGGGGCCCAGGTATCGCTGTACCCAGGGCAGAATAACAATGGTAAGAGACTCACGCATTACGTTGGTGAGAAAAGCCAATGTCCCTAGGCGAACAGAGTGCAGCTCCGTCAGAAGCACACCAGTCAGGCTGTACCAACCAAATCCCGCCCCTATAGCAGCACCCTCGTTCCACTTCAGCCCTAAGAACACAGCCAACACCGCCGTCGCTGCCAGGGAACCCATCACTACCCCCGCTGGTACCAGAAGCACCCGGGGCCCAAGCTGAATGAATTCGCGTAAGGCTTCTTTTTTTAGGCCCATGTCCG
>JAAYHG010000327.1 GCA_012735455.1 Bacillota bacterium | reverse complement strand
GTTAATGACTGTGACCTTCTCATCGCTGGTTGGATGAGCCAGATTCCAGATTTGTTGCGGTGTTCTGTTCCCACACTGTATTGGGAGCAAGGCAACGAATGGATATTCGGTTACTGCAATGATTTGTCCCGCAATGCGTCTATCAGACAGCACTTGAAGCATTGTTATTCCTTACCGTGCTTTCTTGCCGCCGTTTCTCCGACAGTTGCGCGAATTATTGAGAGGCGATACGGTCGACGTCCCTTTGTGTTGCCTAACGGCATTGACACGGATTTATATCATCCACAAGAACACCACAATGCCAATACAATCCTGCTGGTGGGTAATCCTACGCTGGGTTTTAAGGGTTTCAATGTCGCCTTAAAGGCACTTGAGAAGGTGTGGCGATCAGGTCGACGGTTCAAAGTCAACTGGGTATGTCAGGCAGAGCCAAAGGTAAGTGGCATAAGTTTTCCTCTCAAGCCAATTACAAACTCTACCCAGGCTCAGTTAGCTTCGTACTACAGGACTGCAGATATTTTTTTATTTACGTCCTGGTACGAAGGTTTTGGAATGCCCCCTTTGGAAGCAATGGCTTCAGGTGTACCGGTTATTACCACAGGATGCGGAGGTGTGGACACCTATGTGGTTGCAGGTCAAAACGCTCTTGTGGCGGACCCAGGTGATATCGATTCTATAGCCTATGCGGTGGCTTTCTTGTTAGAGAATAGGCAGGCAAGAAGCGTATTGGCGGCCAAGGGCAGGGAAACCGCACTAAAATTCAGCTTTGACAAGGTAGCTGTTCAAGCGGAGAGCTTATTCAATCGTGTTGTTTCAACATATAGAGATGTTATTAGAAGTGAGCATACCGGGAAGTGGGAGGGTTAGGTGTGGACGACCTTTTTGGTTACTTACTAGTCTTGGATGCAGGGGAGAAACAGATAAATCCATTAATTAAACAGGCGGGGCTTAGGGAGGCAGAGGTTTACTAACCTATGTTTCCAGGACAGGGTCCTGCCAAGCGTACTGTCTGGTGGCCAAGTGCAGCACGACTCTTTGATCAGGCTATCCAAATGGAAAAAAGAAAACACCGCCCTTTCTGTTTCTACTGGGGGGCGGCTCACTATCTCAAAGCCTTCCTGCAGCACGTGATGAAATGGAATAATGAGGAGGCTCTTGTTTGGTCTCAGTGGGAGCACAAGAAGCACAAAGGGGTGACAGTTTTTCAAGGGGCCCTTGGGGTATGCCTGCCAATAGGAGCAGAGGATCCAGGTATACCCTATTATGTTGGGAACCGGTTCTTTCGGCAGGCAGTAATCAGCGCGCTTGAGCAGGCAGGTGTTCCCATTAGGTGTGCTGGGCGACCTTGGCCCACTCCGCAGGAGGAACTCAACCGTTGCAAGGGTGATGCTTTTGTAACACTAGGACTCATCGCTAAAGATGAGGAAGAATTCCTGGCCGGATGTTTAGAGCAGGCCCTGCCGTACGTCGACCGGATTGTGCTGGTCGATACCGGCTCTCAAGATCACACGGTAGAGATAGCCAAGGCGTACGGCGCAGACATAATTTTCCACCCATGGGAGGACGACTTCTCAGCCGCCCGTAACAGCTACCTTGCCTGCATTGGAGCAGGTTGGGTGTTGAGCTTGGATGCCGACGAGTGCCTGACTCCTGAGGCAGGGGTTTGCCTGCGTACCCGAGCCGAGCAGAACAGCCATAAGGTTATTTACTTGCAGACGTATAATTATTCCAGTGAAGAGATTGCGGCTTTTTCGGATCAGGCCAACATCCGCCTCTACTGGCTGCAGCCAGGAGACGCTTACAGCGGAAAGATTCACGAACAGCTAGTTACCTCCTTGCCGCGTGAGCTAGTGGTTGGGCCGCGGGTGATGCACTACGGGTATTTGCCTGCGCTGCTCAAAAAAAGAGGTAAGTTTCGACGTAATGCGGTTGTCCTGACCGACGTAGTAAAGAGCAAGTGCCAGAATGCCTTCGACTGGTATAACCACGGCTTAACCCTCCTGGGATTGAACGAATTTGAGAAAGCGCTCGCGGCCTTGCAAATGTACTTTTCTCTGGAAACGCCCGAGTTCACCAGATACCGTCCATCGGCCTATTGGCACGCGGCTCGGGCGGCGTTGGGGTGTGGTAAGAAGGAGAAGGCACTGGAATACGCGGAACAGGCCTGTCAGGTGCCCCTACCGGAGTGCTACTACACCAAGGCTCAGGTACTTGAGGCTCTTGGACGGGTTGATGAAGCTATTGAGGTTTACAAGGAGGCTGCTGGTTTACCAGAGGCTGCGGCCTATTACTACCAGGTCTTCAACCAGAGCGACACCACTATCCGAATGTGGAAGGCAACCCTAGCCGCAGCTGTTCTTTTAGAACGCAGGGGGCGCCTTCTGGAGGCGGAGCAACAGTATAGTAAGGTCTTACAATGGGATGCCGATAACCTGGTCGCCCTAATGGGGCTCGTTCGGATTAGCCGTACCCAGGGTAATGCTTACCAAGAACGCAAGTTTGCTGAACGCGCAGTGACAGCACACCCTGCTGTGTTCAGTGCCCACTTGGCCTACGTTGAAGCACTACTGGCAGGCAACGATTGGGACAAGGCTTGGGAGCACATTGGGGCAGCATGCCTGCCGCCTGAACAGACCTATCGCCTTCTCGTAGGCTTAGCCAACTATTTCGCGTTGCGCCGTGATTACCTTCGTTCGTTGAAGGCGGCAGAAAAAGCGTGTGGCCTGGTGGGGAGTAACCAGGCAGCAATTCTACTACAGGTTAACGCACTTCAGGAATTGGGCCGATTGGAAGAGGCTGAAAAGCTACTAGAGGGAGCCCCCTTTACCCCGGAGTTTGAAAACGCGCGTGGTTGCTTGGCTTTAGCAAGGCAGAGGTTGACTGTGGCAGAGGAACATTTCCGAGCTGCTTTAGAGTATAGCCCTTCTCTTG
>JAAYHG010000326.1 GCA_012735455.1 Bacillota bacterium | reverse complement strand
TGTTAGAACCCTTTATTAACTTCATTGTTGAGGCCGGCGGCTTTGATGCGTTGGCGCAACTCTTTAAACCCCTTATCGCTATGGGTGGCAGGCCGGCGGTGGTCATTCTTGGCGGTCTTACCGGAGCTTTTGGTATCTCCGGTGCGGTGGTGGGCGAGCTCAAAACATTGCACGAGATGTTCCTACCGCTGCTGCAGCAGTATGGAGTATCTATGACTGCCTGGGCGGTAGCTTTGGTTGTTGCTACCAGGGTTACCAACTTTATTTATCCTGGAGCCAACATGTTCAGCTCCATGGGCATGGCGGAATCCCGTGACGTGAAGTCCATGATTAGAAATGGTGTCGTGGTGGCCGCCTGTCAGACTGTTTTCCTCCTGGCTTATGCGTTGATCTTTGCCTAGAAAGTATTGGATAAGAAAAGGGACCGGAATCAACCGGTCCCTTATTTTAGTGCGCCCATCATAGTGGCGAAAGCAATATAAGCTTGTGAAAAAGGTGGATTCAGCCCCCAAGCACCCTTGGGAGCCACAATGGAGCGGTGGAAAACTTGATATCATAACCTTCTTTTACCATGGCGGGAATCATGACGAGGCTGAAAACTGGTTCTTACGAATGCGTCACAAAGAGAAGGAATTCCCTCGGCAACGGCAAACAATGTTTTTTGGCAAACAGAATATTACCACAAGTTGGGATTAGTGACCCGAAAGGGAGTTGAATCTGTCGAAAAGGAGGTTTACCGATGTACGAGAAGTTGGCTAGCCTGCAGCGTATGTTGGAGTGTGGCATCATTGCCGTCATACGTGCCGAAAGTCCGGAGCAGGCGCTAAGAATTGCCACGGCCTGTAAGGAGGGCGGTATTGAATCTATCGAAATCACCATGACCGTACCGGGTGCTGTTGACGTAATTAGAGTCCCCTGAAAAAGTCCTCAGATAGTATCAACCCTTATCATCCTGAGCTTTTGCGTCCTGGTTTCTTGTCGACCTTTGCCTCTAATCCCTGTCCTTGGTTAGCTCCCCGCCTCGAGGCTCAGCGTCGCTATCCTCGTAAAGTTATAGGTGAGGATAGACAAGGCCACCCAGCAGTTATTGCCAAGGGTACCCCTGAACAGGCTACGCCGCAAACCATACTTTCTTTTCAGTAGGCCTATCGTGCCTTCGCCACCGGCACGCCATTTCTGCAGGCGCTTAAATCGGGACGAAGACTCGAGCTGCTTTCTTTCCGCTGAGCGTTTCCCCGGCTTGGGGATAGCGAACTGCCGGACGTACTTGCCACGAAGCATTTCCTCGTTGTCTTTACTGTAAAAGCCGCGGTCTGTGGATACTGCAAGCGGTGGCCGGTGGAAAACCTTTCGGTAACGGTCGATGGAGTCTTCAAGCAGGGTGTTATCGGCCGGATTGCCTTTCAGCACTTGGAAGCCTACTATGATCCTCTCTTCGCTTTCTTCAAGGATAACCTTACGGCCAAACTCAGTGGGGGACTTGAGCTTGCCTTTTTTGATCGGGCGGGCCTCAGGGTCAAACAAGCTGACCAGCCTTTCCGGAATGCGGCGGTTACCTGATTGCACTTCCTCAGTTTGAGCAATAACCTGCTCAGTGGCCGAAACAAACTTCTCCAAGGTGGTGGTCAAGCGCGCCACTCTACCATCCGATTTCTCTTTGCACAGCTCAAGAACTGTCTTCGCTTCGGTTACCGTTTTCTTGGCCACAGTGATAAGCTTACCGGTGATCTTGCGCACTTCCTTGACGGCTTCACCACTGCGCCGCTTAAGGACCTTGCCAATGGCCAGGAGCGCCGTCTTAACCGTTCGTGTCCGATCCCGGAAAGAGGCAAGGTTTTCTCCCGCTTTCTCTACAGCAGTCTTTATTTTCTTTACCGTCCGGCTGATAACGCGCACGCCGTCGGCCAGCAGCCCTGCATCCGTAGGGTGTTTGATGTCCGCTTCTACTACGGTGGTGTCAATCCGCAGCTTCTTGGCCTTGATGATGCGTTCCCTTCTTGCTTTTTGGACAAGAAGGGTATTGAGTTCTTCCAAGGTTTTCTCTCCGTATTTCTTGGTCAGCTTGATGAGCGTCGTAGAGTGAGGTACGGCCATATCAAGCGGAAGGCGGCAGAACAGTCGCCAGGTAATGCTGTCTTGAACTTCCGCCACTAAGGTCTCGTATCCCAGTTGATACCGGAACTTGAGGAACATCAGCCGGAGGTACGTATCTACCGGAACCGTAGGCCGACCAATGTGCGTAGAGAACTTCTTAACAAATGGCTCCATGAATCGCTCGTCGTCGAGCCACCGACTGACCTCGGTTAATTCCGCGTTGAAAGTACGAACCTCTTCCGGGAGTATCGCATCCCACAGGCTTAGTTGTTCTCGACGGAGTACCAACATGTTTGATCCCTCCAGCAGGATTTCCCTGCCGGCCAGCGAATACGGTTATCGAGGAATCCTCACCGGCGGGGAAGTGTTTTTGGCTTGCTCCCGAACATCTTCGCCAACCGGATTGAGGATTCCTTTTCCATTTCGGCACTATGGTTTTTCAGGGGACTCTAACTAAGGTGGTAAACTTGGTTTAGCAAGTGCTGGGGATTTGGGTTGTAGCGAAGGATCGTCCGTTGCTTCACGTTGGGGAGTACACTTTTAGGAGGACTCTATGATAAAAGTTAACGGTGAACTGACGAAGCACCAACCCGGTATGACCGTTCTGGACCTGCTAAAGGAAAGAGACTTGGATCCAGAAGGATACACTGTAATGGTAAACGGTAAAATAGTAGCCTGGGAGCAGTTGGCGAAACATGAATTACAGGTAGATGACGATGTGCGTATTATGTTTCTGATTTCCGGGGGCTAAATGCCTTGCATGGTTGTGCGAGTGAAGTAAAGTGGAGGTTTTTTCTAAGAATCAAAAAGAAAGGACGATACCATGTCTTACGGCTATTGGGCTAGAATAGCCCACGTGGATCTTACTACGTTAAGCGTTGAATATGAACAGCCAAGGGATGAGTTCTATCGCACTTATATGGGAGGAGGGGCGCTGGGAAGCTATTATGTACTGAAACATGTAAAACCTGGTACTGATGCCTTCTCACCGGAAAACGTCATAGTTTTTGCCCCAAGTGTCATCACCGGTGCGCCAATGCCGGGCCTTGCTCGTCATTCGGTAACGTCAGTCTCCCCATTGTCCGGTGGAGTTGTGGATAGCGAAGCCGGAGGCTTTTGGGGAACAGAATTGAAGTTTGCCGGGCTGGATGCTATTGTGGTAAGAGGCCAGGCTGCCAGACCTGTGTATCTTTGGGTAAAAGATGGGCGGGTGGAAATACACGATGCATCCCATCTCTGGGGAAAATTCAACGCTGATGTGCTGGCGGAGGTAGAAAAGGAACAGGGTGAAACGAAAGCCAGAATACTAGGTATTGGGCCAGGTGGCGAGAACCTGGTGCGCTTTGCCTGTATTGCCTGCGACATCCATGATATGCACGGTAGGGGCGGCCTTGGGGCAGTCATGGGGGCTAAGAGACTAAAGGCCATAGTTGTGAAGGGAACCAGACAGTTACCGATTAAGGATAGGGATAAAGTACTGCAACTGGCGAAAACCTTTGCCCAGAAGTTTAAAGACGTTCCAGGGCAACTTGGGCTACACAAGTTTGGCACTACAGCTACCCCAAGCAATCAGAACGCATCAGGCCAATTACCGACTGAAAACTGGAGTCGTGCTACCTTTGATGAGGCTGACAGTATTGCAGCCAAGACAATGGAAGCAACTATGCTGGTCAAGAAATCCGGCTGTTACGCTTGTCCGGTAAGGTGCAAGCGGAACGTTAGCGCCACGGAGCCCTATGAAATTGACCTCGAATATACCGGTGTTGAGTATGAGTCGCTGGCTTCATTGGGATCATACGTTGGCATTGGCGACTTACCCACTGTCTGCAAAGCGATTGAACTGTGCAATAAGTACACCCTGGATACCATTTCGGTGGGTGGAACCATCGCCTTTGCCATGGACTGTTTTGAAAATGGCCTGCTTACCACAAAGGACACCGATGGGCTTGAAGTTACTTTCGGTAATAAAGATGTCTTGATCCCGCTGATTGAAAGGATTGCCAAGAGAGAAGGCATTGGCGATATTCTTGCTGAGGGTTCAAGGCGGGCCGCGGAGAAGATAGGGAAGGGTGCTGAGAAGTACTTAGTTCATTGCAAAGGAGTAGAATACCCAGCCCATGAACCCCGAGTCAAACGTTCGCTCGCTCTTGCTTATGCTGTCTGTCCTATTGGGGCAGACCATATGTCCGTTGAGCATGATCCCAGCATTGGCCCTAATGCTCCGGACGCCAACCTTCAGAGGATAGCTCCGCTAGGCATTTACGAGCGATTGCCGTGGAACGAACTTGGGGACAAAAAAGTACGCCATGTATACTACACAATGATGGCGTACAGCATGTTTAACGTATTGGATGTGTGCATGTTTGTCATGGCACCCGGACGAGCCATGGACTACTCCGAGCTGGTGGAATTGGTCAGCGCTGTGACCGGCTGGGAAGCCAGCTTATGGGAACTGATGAAGGTCGGCGAACGCAGACTAAACATGATGCGAGTTTATAATGTCAGGAGTGGTATCGATTCCACAAAGGATACACTTCCAGATAAGATGCAGGAGCCACTACCAGATGGACCACACCAGGGGAACTTCGTTGATCTTGAGGAGTTCAACAACGCCCGTATGCTGTACTATCAACTAGCTGGATGGGACGATGAAGGAAGACCCGAAAGCTGGAAATTGAAAGAACTGAGCCTGGGCTGGCTTGTCAATTGATACTTTGCCGGTGTCTCTGGATGCCGGAATCACTCAGTCCGAGGCTGTTGACTAAAAAAGGTCAACAGCCTTCTTTCGTGGAGAGAGAAGCTGTTTCTTGTTTCACCTGGAAGTTATCAGCGA
>JAAYHG010000030.1 GCA_012735455.1 Bacillota bacterium | reverse complement strand
CGCGGTGGTAGGGATTGCGATATTGGCCTTTGCTGGCTGGTATTTCTGGGCAGATACAGGTAATCTGGCGCGCGCCTTAATCAACTTTACTGCTGTCTTAGTAATTGCTTGTCCCTGTGCCTTGGGCCTTGCAACGCCCACATCTATCATGGTAGGTACTGGCCGTGGAGCGGAAAACGGTATCCTCATCAAGGGCGGTGAGCACCTGGAGAAGGCATATCGACTCCAGGTCATCGTGCTTGATAAGACCGGTACCATCACCAAGGGCGAGCCTGAGGTAACCGATGTGATTCCCATTGCCGATACTACTGATGAGCAGGAACTACTGCGCTTGGCTGCCTCACTTGAACGGAATTCTGAGCACCCGCTGGGCCAGGCCATTGTCCAATGTGCCAAAGAGCGAGGCCTGGCGCGGGAAGATTCCCGGGACTTTGAAGCCATTGCTGGGCACGGTGTGGTGGGCGTTGTTGCAGGGCGGAGACTCTTGGTAGGTAACCGCAAGCTGATGGAAAAGAACAGCATCCCGCTGGCTGCCTTTGGCGACCAGATTGAAGAACTGGAGAATGAAGGCAAGACGGCGATGTTAGCTGCTTTTGCAGACCAGCCTGCCGGCATAATCGCTGTGGCCGACACAGTCAAGGAGCACTCGGCCGAGGCCATAGCGGAACTTAAACGCATGGGTATACGGACCCTGATGATTACCGGTGACAACCAGCGCACGGCGGCAGCTATTGCGCAGCAGGTAGGCATAGGACCTGAAAACGTGCTGGCTGAGGTCTTGCCCGAGGATAAGGCCAGTGAGGTGGAAAAGCTGAAGCAGCAAGGCCTGGTGGTGGGTATGGTGGGTGATGGTATCAACGATGCGCCCGCCCTAGCCGTCGCCGATCTGGGCATTGCCATCGGTACCGGTACCGATGTTGCCATGGAGGCGGCAGACATCACCCTTATGCGCGGAGATCTGCGCGGCATTGCGGCGGCCATTAAGCTCAGTCGTGCCACCATGCGCAACATCAAGCAAAACCTTTTCTGGGCACTTATTTACAATACCCTGGGTATCCCCATCGCCGCACTAGGCTACCTCTCGCCAGTTCTAGCTGGAGCAGCCATGGCTTTTAGCTCCGTTTCAGTGGTGACCAATGCTCTGCGTCTCAGGGGATTTGATCCCTACCGGGACTTTAAGCGGCAGGAGCACCGCCGCCAGGCGACAATGCCACGAGTGCTTCTGGGACCAGCTCGCCGGCCGGAACTGCAGGATAAGGATAGAACCCATCGTGGCGAGCATAACGAGCATAAGCACGGAGATAAAGAATAAGATCAAGGTTATTTCAGCATGAGGTAGCTTGCGGGGTTTATAGGAGATTAAAGTAAGGAGGCCGGTCTACAACTGACCCCCTTGCTTTCTTGTTTTGGCCTGCCACGGGGCCGGTGGCCTGCCACGGGGACGGTTCTTGTGGGGCCTGCCACGGGGCCTGCCACGGGGACGGTTCTTGTGGCAGGTTTGCTAGGCTCGCGTAAAGCGAGGATTATGGAAGATCAGGTAAGGCAAAGGGGACCAGTCTCCAACTGGCCCCTTACGCTTGGCTAGCCGGGTAGTATTGCGGATTAGTTATTTCATTCGTACTTCCGTGAGTAAAGGAAGTGTGTTAGAGCAAGATAGAATTGAGGGGGAGGGTGATACATAGTGCTGCAACAAGGAGTGAATTTTATGGAGGTTTGGGAGGACCTTCTTCTCTCAATTGCTCTGGTGGTAAGTGGAGGCTTTGCCTGGTGGTGGTATGCTACGCAGCGGCAAAAAATGAGGCGAAAATAGGATGTCTGGTGGCAGGAGGAGAATGTTGCAGCCAGTGTGATCGGGTGAAGATAAGAGAAAGCGAGATGCAGTCATGATAACCGAGAACAGACAGTTGCAAGCGGCAATTTTGCAGGAGATGGCCCGGGCTGCCTGGGAAGATCGTTTGGAACTGGTGGAGGAAGAACTTAAACAGCGTTACGCCATGGGCAACGCAAAGACTGCCCAGAAAATCCATGACCTAGTGCAGGCCGCAATGGGTATCAGTGCAAAGGACTTGCGGCCGGAGACGCCCATGATTCTTACCCTTCCAAACTTTTGTGATGGTGACTGCGGCGAAACTGAAATAGCGGTGTGCGCTGCGGTTTGTCCAGTGGGCGCGTTGGAGCAGACAGGCCGCAAAGCAAACATCGACTTCAGTGATTGCATCAACTGCGAACGCTGCGTTGAGGCCTGTGAAAAGGGTGCCATAATTGAACGCCCCCAAATTGTGCCTCTCATTCGTTTGCTTAAAGAAGCCGAGGGGCCGGTTTATGCTGCCGTGGCCCCGGCTTTTGTGGGCCAATTTGGTCCCGAGATGACACCGGGCAAGGTGCGTTCGGCCCTAAAAGCGATCGGCTTCACAGACATGGTGGAAGTAGCCCTCTTTGCCGACATGCTTTCCATTCGCGAGGCCATAGAGTTTGATGCCCGTGTCAAGTTGGAAGAAGACTATATGATTACGTCCTGCTGTTGTCCCATTTGGGTCAAGCTGATCCAGAAGAAGTTCCCTGCCCTGGTGGACAGGATGTCACCCTCGGTTTCCCCAATGATAGGCGCTGGACGGGTACTTAAGGCCTGGGCGCCAAAGGCCAAGGTGGTGTTTGTTGGGCCCTGCCTGGCCAAGAAAACTGAGGCCGTGGATACCGATGTTTTTGGCGCCATCGATCTTGTAGTCACCTTTAGGGAAGTTAACATGATCTTCACTGGCATGGGGCTGAAGCCTGAGAATTTGCCTGATTACGACAAGCCTCAGGCCTCTTGGGGTGGGCGAAGCTATGCTCATACAGGCGGTGTTACCTCTGCCATCGCCGCCGCGCTGGAGCGGATCAACCGACAGCGAGAGATAAAGATGCACGCCCTGCAGGCGGATGGGGTGGCCGCATGCCAGCAGATGCTGGCTGAGTGTGCCGGGGGTAAGGTTGAAGCCAATTTCCTTGAAGGCATGGGCTGTGAGGGTGGTTGTGTGGGTGGACCAGCAGCCCTTATTCCAGCTGCGGAAGGCGCGGAACGGGTAAAACACTATGCCGTCCGCTCCCCCTACCTTTCCCCAGTGGAAAACCGCCAGGTGTTCGCTGTACTGGAGGACCTGGGTTTCCGCGGCATCACCAGCCTAACAGAGGAAGGGAAAATTGAAGCCCTCTTGCAGCGGCGGTTCACCGAGAGGTAAGCATATTCTTGCTTGACATAAGAAACCGAGGCAAGCTATGATAAGAGCAGGGGTACCCAACCCTGGTAGGGATGGTGGTAAGAGAAGGAGGTTTTCCCATGTTTGCTTGGTTGGACAAGTATCTGAAGTGCCTAGCCGCGGCCGGTCAGAAACAGTTTGGTGACGAAGCACCGGATTGTTGCAAGCTCATGAAGAAACAGCCTCAGCTCAAAATAGAGAAGAAGTAATACTTAGCCCGGGGCTTTCCCGGGTTTTTTCTGCACCGCCAAGAAGAGGAGGGAGACTGGGGTGGATCACTTCTCCGACGCAGATGATCGCCTGTGTCCCCAATTGTCTGGTTGTACGGCTCAGGGGTTCCGCGGATGAAGGGATTGATGCAGTGGTGTCGTGAGGATTTGGAGCAAAATACGACGGGCAATTTGCCGTCCAGCGGCGAATAAGGTATAATCAGGAAGGAAAAGGCGAAAAGGAGCGTGGGCAGGGTACGCATTGTAATCGATGGCTATAACCTTATCCGCCGCATCCCGGCGCTCCTGTGCAGGGAGCATGAAAGCTTGGAGGCAGGTCGGGAGGCCCTCCTGGACCGTCTCTTTCTTTATAAGGCCGGCAAACAAGTAGAGATAACAGTGGTTTTCGATGGTCCGGGCAGGCGAGGCTTCTTTGCACGGGGCGGAATCCGGGTACAGTTTGCCACCCCGGCTGATACCGCGGTGGTGGAGATGGCATGCGCTGGCACCACGGTGGTGAGTTCGGACATTGAGGTGCAGAACGGTGCCCGCCGTCGAGGGGCAAAGGTTATGAGCGCGGAGGAGTTTTGGCAGCAGGTAACCGCAAGCATTCAGGCGCGACGCTATCGGGGGCCACAAAAAGGTCCGCGACCTATGTTCCACGGCACGTGGGACAAGGCTTACATAGATGATGAGGAAGAAGAACGTCCTGCAAAGAAGAGGCGCAGAGGGCGCAAGCGCTAGGGGAGAGAAGATGGAGAGTGTGAAGGGTACAAGGGTGATCTCTGTTCGTACGGCTACGGATCTAGTCGTCCTGGATGAGGCAGGCGAGCTAATCCGCCGCGGCGAGCTGGTTGTGTTTCCTACCGAGACAGTCTACGGTTTAGGCGGTAATGCCCTGGATCCGGAGGCGGCTGCTAAGATCTATGCTGCCAAGGGGCGGCCTTCAGATAACCCTTTAATCGTGCACGTGGCTAAGAACGAGGATATCGAGCCCTTGGTGCGGGCTGTTCCCCAAGTGGCGGTAGAACTTATGGAGCGCCTATGGCCTGGGCCGCTGACCCTGGTTTTTCCTGCCCGATCGGAGGTACCACGGCGGACCACCGGGGGTCTTGATACGGTGGCAATTCGTATGCCTGCACATCCGGTAGCACTGGCCTTTATTGCTGCTGCCGGCGTACCCATTGCTGGTCCGAGTGCCAATTTATCGGGGCGCCCCAGCCCTACTACAGCTGAGCACGTGATTGCGGACCTGGCCGGTAGGGTAGCCATGATCATCGATGCAGGGCAAACCGGTGTAGGTGTGGAGAGCACAGTGGTCGATATTACCGTGAGCCCACCGCAGATCCTGCGACCGGGTGGGACAACCCTGGAAGAGTTGCAAACAGTGGTGCCGGAAATCACCGTGGATCCAACCACCCTGGCGGACCGGCCGCCCGCTTTGGACAGGGTGCGGGCGCCGGGTATGAAATACAAGCACTACGCGCCCAGGGCAGAAGTGATAGTGGTGGAAGGGACGCCGGAGAAGGTTGCTGCGCGTGTAGCTGTTCTCTATGATGAATATGAAGCCGCCGGGAGGCGTGTTGCTATAATGGCCACAGCTGAGAACGCGGCCAGCTACGGTGAGCGTACGTTTGCGGTGGTGGGTTCACGCCAGGACCTAGGCACTGTAGCGGCCAATCTGTTCGATCTGCTCCGACGTTTTGATGACCAGGGTATTGAAGTAATCTTGGCCGAAGGTGTGGATATGGTAGGGCTTGGCCTCGCTGTAATGAACCGACTGCGCAAGGCGGCCGGTTACAGGATTGTCAAGGCGTAGTTCCTGCCTCAAGTAGGGTAAGAAATGGGTATAAGCCCACTATCCAAGTGATACAGTTAAAGGGGGCCCCAAGGGCTTAATGTAGGAGGGAGCAGAGTGGTCTGGAAGACTGTGATCACTACCTTTTCCTTGGTTTTCTTGGCGGAACTGGGTGATAAGACTCAATTGGCAACCATGCTCCTGGCAGCTGAGAGCCATGCGTTGTGGTCTGTTTTTTTGGGTTCCGCTACGGCCCTGGTACTGTCATCCCTCATTGGTGTCGTGGCAGGGGAGGCCTTAACACGGGTGGTACCGTCCCACTATCTGCAAACAGGTGCAGGTGTAGCTTTTATAATCTTAGGAGCGATTCTGCTCCTTCGTCGGGGGTGATGCTTTGGCTAAGGTAAGGGTTCTTTTTCTTTGTACTGGCAATACCTGCCGCAGCCCAATGGCGGCGGCCCTCCTAAAGCGTGCCTTAGAAGCGGAACTGGGGCAGAGTGAGGCGCAGAAGGTGGAGGTGTCCTCGGCAGGGCTGGCGGCTATACCCGGGAGTATGGCTTCACCTCAGGCCATGGCTGTCTTGAGAGAGGAAGGTCTGGACCTTACTGCTCACCGCGCCCAGCAGGTGACGCGGGAGATGCTTAAGGCGGCGGATTTGATCCTCACCATGACCCGTAGGCAGAAAGAATTTCTTTTGGAGTGGGACCCAGCTACTCGCGGCAAGGTGTGGACCTTGGGGGAAGTGTCAGCTTTGGCAGGGAAGGACACAGCCGAAACCCAGGACATCTGCGACCCTTTCCGACAGGGAGAAGAGGTTTATCGTTCTGTCCGCGAGGACATCAAGGCTTCGCTGGACCCGCTGGTTACTTACATAAAGAAGATCTTGACGAAATAGCTCGTCTCAGCAGGGGAATTGTTCCTAAGGGGCGAATAACCAGGCACAAAGGTTAGCGCTCTCTTTTTTGTTGTCTGCCCGAAAACAGAGGCTCGGCTTTCCTGAAGGAAATATTTTATTCCCAGGCAGGATATGAATCCGCAAGAAAGAAGTAATTGGTTTCGGGGAGAATACTGGCAGAGGTGAGGGCCATGAAACTAGCTATCGGTAGTGATCATGCCGGTTATGAGCTAAAAGAAACGGTAAAAGAATACTTGGGTGAGCAGGGAGTTGACTTCAAAGACTTCGGAACTTATAGCGCCGATTCTTGTGATTATCCCGACTTTGGTCAGATTGTGGCCGAGGCCGTGGCCAGCGGCGAGTACCCATTGGGAATATTGATTTGTGGGACAGGCATTGGTATGTCTATGGTGGCCAACAAGGTACCAGGTGTGCGGGCTGCTCTCTGTGGAGATACCTTCTCTGCACATTCCAGCCGCGAGCACAACCATGCCAACTTGTTGGTTCTAGGTGCCAGGGTGGTGGGAGCTGGACTAGCCCTGGACATTGTCAAGACCTGGCTAACAGCTAGCCCCCTGGGAGATCGCCACGCGCGCCGGGTGGAGAAGATTGCGGCTGTGGAGCGGAAATACGGGAGGGAGTAAGCTTGTTAGAGGAGGTTACTCGGGCCACGAAACGCGCAGTCCGGGAGCTCTTGGGGCGAGCGCAACTGGCGCCAGGGAGTATCCTGGTGGTGGGCTGCAGCACCAGCGAGGTGCTTGGTCAGAAGATCGGTAGTGCCGGGAGCCGCGAGGTAGCCGCAGCTATTCTAGAACCTTTGCTCAAGGAGACAGCCCGCGGCGGAATTCACCTGGCGATCCAGTGCTGTGAACACCTCAACCGGGCCTTGGTGGTAGAGAAACCGGTGCTTAAAGAATATAAGTTAGATCAGGTCTTAGTCTACCCGGTGCAGCATGCAGGCGGGTCGCTGGCGGCGCTGGCTATGGATGCATACGAGAACCCGGTTTTGGTAGAGCGGATCCAGGCCCATGCGGGGCTGGATATCGGCCATACCTTGATTGGCATGCACCTTAAACCTGTTGCCGTTCCCACGCGTCTCAGTGTGAACTATATTGGTGCGGCACCCCTGGTGGCCGCCAGAACACGTCCAAAACTCATTGGTGGTGCGCGTGCAGTTTATGTACCTCCGGGCAGTGCTATGCCCGTAGATGAAAAGTAGAAAAGAGGTGGCAGAATATGGGATCACACAGTTCTTTGCAGCGGACGGACCCGGAGATTGCCGAGGCTATCGAGTTAGAACTCAGGCGTCAGCAAGACCGCTTGGAGCTTATTGCATCGGAGAACTTTGTCAGCCGCGCGGTGCTTGAGGCGCAGGGTTCTGTGCTTACCAATAAGTACGCCGAGGGTTACCCTGGTCGGCGCTACTACGGTGGTTGTGAGTTTGTGGATATAGCGGAACAGTTGGCTCGAGAACGGGCATGCCGCCTCTTTGGGGCTGAGCATGCCAACGTACAGCCCCACTCTGGGGCCCAAGCTAACACCGCAGTATACTTGCCGCTCTAAGCCCTGGGGATACAATTTTAGGGATGCGCCTCAGCCATGGAGGGCATCTTACCCACGGCCACCCAATTAACCTCTCCGGAAAGTGGTTCCGCGTTGTAGACTATGGAGTGGATAAGAACACAGGCCGGATCGACTACGATGAGGTGAGGGAGATAGCCCGGCACGAGCGACCACGCCTGATTGTGGCCGGGGCCAGTGCCTACCCTCGTACCATCGATTTCGCCGCTTTCGCCGCTATTGCCAAAGAGGTGGATGCACTCCTCATGGTGGACATGGCTCACATCGCCGGCTTGGTGGCTGCAGGTTTGCACCCGAGTCCTGTGCCTGTAGCTGACTATGTGACCAGCACCACCCACAACACCCTACGGGGACCACGGGGCGGCTTGATCTTGTGCCCGGAAAAAAATGCCGCTGCTATGGATAAGGCTGTCTTCCCTGGTATTCAGGGCGGCCCTCTTATGCACGTTATTGCGGCCAAAGCCGTGGCCTTTAAGGAGGCACTGGAACCGCAATTCAAGACCTATCAAGAGAAGGTTGTAAGAAACGCCAAAGCCTTGGCTCAAGAACTGATCCAGCGGGGCTTCACGCTGGTTTCCGGTGGCACGGACAACCACCTTATTCTTGTGGACCTGCGATCCCAGGGCCTTACCGGGAAAGAAGCAGAACATATTCTGGATGAGGTAGGGATCACCGTTAACAAGAACACCATCCCCTTCGATCCAGAAAGTCCCTTCGTTACTAGTGGTTTGCGACTGGGTACCCCAGCGGTAACCACTCGGGGTCTGGGTGAGGATGACATGGGTACCATAGCGGACATTATTGCAGTTGCCCTGACCCGTGGCAGGGACGATAACGGTGTGCGTTCAGAGCTTAGGACCCGGGTGCGTGACCTCTGTGCTGCATATCCGCTCTACCACGATCTCGTGTCCTAACTTGGTGGTAAGAACCCAGGATGGAGGGGAGGGAGTCTAAGGAAAGAGCATGTTTCGTAAAGGGTCGAGTCAAAAGAGGGAGGGTTTTGTCACGAGTAAAGTTCATAT
>JAAYHG010000325.1 GCA_012735455.1 Bacillota bacterium | reverse complement strand
GGAGTGACGCCTGCATCCTGACAGGCAGGGAGTACCTCCTCCAACAACCCCGAGATCACCACGGAAAAACCCAGGTCTTTTTTCTTTAGCCCTTGTAGAAAGGCCACAACCTGCTCCCGGGAGGTAAAAATGCCCCGGATACGAGATTTATCGGTAATATTTTTCTTTATCTCATCCGGAGTATACTCTGTGGTGGGTCCCGTCTTGACATCGCCCCAATTCTCTGAGCCTGCCGCCTCAGCCACCGCGATGAACTCCAAAGCCTTGTCCTTGATATTTTTGTCATTAACCCCTTTGGCCTGATACATGAACCACACATAGTCCCCGCGCAAGGATTCTTTGTCGCCGGAACGGTGCAGTGAGTGTGTCACGGCTTTCCCCCCCTTTTATGCTTCTGCAATTGGCCGACCCAGTCCAACGTTCACCTTACCCCGCACAGGCTGGGCGATACCAAGTTCGTCTAAGACCTTGAGCACCGGTGCTGTTCCGTCGGGCAGAGGACGAATAATCAGCCCTAGGGAAAAGACCGTGTCTACCTCCTGCTCCACTTTTTGCAGAGCCTTGAGCACATCTCGTAGCCTTTCCTCTCGGCATTTAGCCTCAATTATGATAGAAAGAAAAGTAAGGTTTGGCTCCTGCAAGACTTCCTCCATCAGTTTTCCAGTAGTAAGGTCTGTCATGAGCTGTGCCAAAGGGGTCTCCTCCGGGCCTGCCAGCTCTGCCCCCGCTGCGGCCAGGGCCATGGCTACCTTTTCCACATCTCTAAGCGTACAGCCCAGCCCTGGGCGCCCCATGTCAACAGCCAGCCCGACTTCACCCCTTCTGTAACGGCCCGTGACATCGTTAGTCTTGCACTCCTCTGTCCCGCGGCCTGTCACCCCTGTGTCAGCAAAGGTCTCCACGGGATCGCACAGGACATGGCGAAAAACCTGATAAAAATCTGTAAGTTCTTTAGCCTGTAGAGCTTCCTTGGGGCACACCTTCTTGCGCAGGCAGACCCAACAGTCCGCGCAGAGGTCCGGATCCACCCAGGCTTTACCGTCCCGGAGACTGATAGCCTCCAAGGGACAATAGGGCAGGCAAATCCCACAGCCAATACATTTTTTGTTGTCAACGTAAGTCAAGTAGTCTTCCCTCCTTATGGAAACCAAACGTTCCATGTAACCGTAAACAGCATCAGTTGCCTACTATTTCGCGTTTATCTCCGGTTTTCCTTCTCGCTTGGGTAATGGGAACTTTCCCTTAACTTGTACTTCTTTCAGCTGATCTAAAGGATGATCCCTCCCCTCAGAAGAAATCTTGCAGAGAAATGGTAGAGAAAGGTGAGGAATGAGAATGCAAAAGAATAAAGTGCGCCGGCTGTTGGAGGCTGGCACACCTGCCTTTGGTACTTTTAATTGGCTTACAGGACCAGAGTGCATCGAGATCCTGGGGGCAGCCGGGTTCGATTTCGTGGTAATCGACATGGAACACGGACCCCATGGCCAGGATAATCTGCCAGCTATGCTGCGGGCAGCAGATGCCAGTGGTATCGTTCCCATTGTGCGAGTGACACAAAACGAGCCCACCCTAATCCTGCGTGCTCTAGATCTAGGAGCGAAGGGCCTACACATTCCCCAGGTGAACACAGCAGCCGAGGCCAAATCCCTGGTGCAGTCTGCTCGCTACTGGCCTTTAGGAGAACGTGGCTTTGCACCCGGCACCCGGGCGGCCCGCTTCGGCGCTCTCACCACGGAGGAGTACATCACCCAGGCCAATCAGGATCCACTTCTGATTGTTCATATTGAGAACAAGCACGGCGTGGAAAACCTAGATGAGATTTTGAGGGTAGCGGGTATTGATGTAGTCTTCATCGGACCTGCTGATCTCTCCCAATCGCTGGGCATTCCCGGTCGGCTCTCCCACCCTAAGGTATGTGAATTGATTGAGATTACCATCCTTAAGGCTAAACAAGCCGGCCTCCCGGTAGGTATATTCGCCACGGATACGAAAGACGCTGCCCGCTGGATACAAGCTGGGGTTAACTATGTTGCTTTGGGAGCCGACAGCATGTT
>JAAYHG010000324.1 GCA_012735455.1 Bacillota bacterium | reverse complement strand
CTCCTACCTTGTCTAGGAATTATCCTTTTTAATGTTACATTTTTTTCTTAGGAAGAAAGCGCTCGTCTTTCCTATAGTTTATGCTCAAAAAAACTCAGCCGGTGGGAAAAATACTAGCAGGAGGTGCACAGCAAAAATGGCACGAGGAAGTTGGAACAAACGAGCACACGTGGTACCGGAAGCTCATCAGGTAATGGACAACTTTAAGTATGAGGTTGCCGCCGAGTTGGGTATACCGGTTTATCAGGGTTCGGAAGACTACTGGGGTGACATCCCCTCCCGGGATTGTGGTGCTGTTGGTGGCCATATGGTAAGGAAAATGATCCAATATGCTGAACAGGCCTTTTTGCAGAACGGCGGTTTCAAGTAGAAAGGGCAGGTTACTCCTGCCCTCTCCTTACATTAGGAACCCAAATTAAGTTTTGAAAGGAGAACCGGTGTGAAGCTGATCCCGCTTGCCATTGCTGCTCTTGCTGGCCTAATGATGGCCGTGCAGGGGTCACTTAACGCGGCACTGGGTAAGGTTATCGGTCTCTGGGAAGCCACCCTGGTGGTCCACGGCATAGGCACGGTGGTAACCGGTGCGGCTGTTTTTTCATTTGCGGCAGGCAACGGTGCTTTGGGCAATATCACCTCTGCCCCCTGGTACACCCTGCTCGGCGGGGTACTGAGTGTGGTGATAATATACACCGTTGCAGTAAGCATCCCGCGTTTGGGTGTGGCTACAGCCACCACTGCCATCATCGTGGGACAGGTACTTACCGCTCTTTGCATTGACCATCTAGGGTGTTTCGGTCTGGACCGGGTGTCCTTCACTTGGTTTAAGCTCTTGGGGCTCGCTCTTTTGGCTGCGGGTGCCTGGCTGCTCCTGCAAAGGCCTAGTTAGACTTGGTCCAGCGGCCCAGAATGTTCTTACCTGCGCTGAAGGCAATAGATAGGAAGTTCTTTTGGCGGCTCAGAATGTCGTCCAGGGCATTTAGGACGTAGTCAATATCATCCTTGCTAACAATAAGAGGTGGGTCAAGGCGGATTACGTTGGGATTATTAAGCGTGTAAGCCGTGATAACGTGGTGTTTGTTGAGAAGCTCACCGGCTACCAAAGCACCTTGGTACTCCTGGGCCAGGTTTTTCAACGTACCACCTGTGAGGGTGTTGAGCAACCCCTCCGGCTGGGCAAACTCAAGACCAATAAACAGTCCACGCCCTCGTACCTCCTTAAGCAGGGGGTACTTCTTTTGTAACTCCCGCAGTCCCTTAAGGAAGTAGTCGCCCTTTTCCTTGGCCTGTTCCGGCAGCCGCTGACCCACTATTTCCGTAATACTGGCCAAAGCCGCGGCCATGGCCCTGGCGTTACCGCCAAAGGTGGAGGTGTGCAGTAGGGCCTTTTCTGTTGAACCGTAGGCCCGCTGCCAAACCTCTTCGTCGGCCACATAGGCGCTGACAGGCATAACACCGCCCCCCAAAGACTTAGCCAAACAGATGATATCCGGGGCGACGTTTACATATTCGCACGCAAAAAGATAGCCGGTACGACCAAAGCCAGTCTGGATCTCGTCGGCGATAAAGAGGGCGCCGTACTTCTTGGTAAGCTCCCGCACACCCTTCAGGTAACCATCAGGCGGTACAATAATCCCGCCCTCACCTAGAATGGGCTCTACGATAAAGGCAGCCACGTCACCACCCTTTAGTTTCGCCTCCAGGAGGTCAAGGTCGCCGTAAGGGACAGTCTCACACCCTGGTACCAAAGGTAAAAAAGGCTCCTGATATTTCTTGCGCCCGGTAACCGAGAGGGCACCCATGGTCTTGCCGTGAAAAGAGCCCTCACAAGAGATCAGCTTTTGTTTGTCAGTGGCAATGCGGGCCAGTTTCAGGGCACCTTCCACAGCCTCGGCACCGCTGTTACCAAAGAATGAT
>JAAYHG010000323.1 GCA_012735455.1 Bacillota bacterium | reverse complement strand
GTTAACAGCGGTAGGCCGGCGGGATAAGGAAAAAACCTTAGCCCGTCTTGACGAATTGGAGGAGGTTGCTACCCGCCACAGCATCTTTTACCAACCTGGAGGGGGTGGGAGTAGCGTGTAATGAGGTGGCTATTCGGCAAGGAGTCTCTTACCAACCGGGAGGGGGTGTTAGTGGCGTGAAAAAGGAGACCACACGAGTAGTGCGGTCTCCGCAGCTGGTCACGGTCCGGCCCGATTTTGTGGCAGCAAAACCGGTGCCAAAGGTTCCTTTTACCTTCCGGAGGGACCGTATACCTGGTTTCATTGTAGCACCAGGGTGGCCCTCCTATCAAGACCTACTGGGGGTGCAACCATGGCTCTTACAGAAGAAGAGAAACGGCGGATAGCCAGCGAGCGAACAGTGGAACTACGTGGGCGCATCGCACCGTACCTTAAAGCCTCAGAGGAGATTGAGACGGGCTTTAACCTGGCAGGGCATTTTGCCCGGCGCAAGGAGGAGCTGAAGAAGTTCTTCGGCGCCAGCGAGGAGGAGTGGAACGACTGGCACTGGCAGATCCGAAACCGAATCAGTGATGTGGAAACCCTAGCCAAGCTGGTAAATCTGACGCCACAGGAGGCTGAGGAGGTCACCCAGGTGGGAGCCAAGTACCGTTGGGCCATCTCGCCATACTACGCCTCGCTCATGGACTTGGACAACCCGCGCTGCCCGATTCGCCAACGGGCGATACCCAGCATCAGTGAAATCGCCGATGCCTACGGCGTACCGGATCCAATGGCGGAAGAGTACACCTCCCCGGCGCCGCGTATTACGCGCCGCTACCCGGACCGGCTCATAATCAATGTGACCAACCAGTGCGGCATGTTCTGCCGCCACTGTCAGCGGCGCCGTAACATCGGCGAAGTGGACCAGCCGGCACACGACGAGGAGATCCAGGCCGCCTTGGACTACATCCGCGCCAATCCGGAGATTCGAGACGTTCTGATCACCGGCGGCGACCCCTTCACTCTAGAAGACGACAAGATCGACTGGATCCTCACTGAACTTGACAGCATGCCGCATGTGGAGATAAAGCGCATCGGGAGCGCCACCCCGGTGACACTGCCCCAGCGCATCACCCAAGAGCTGTGCGACATGCTGGCCCGGCATCTGCCGCTCTACTTAAACGCCCATTTCAACCATCCGAAAGAAGTTACTCCCGCAGCGCAGGAGGCCTGCTTGCGCCTTGCACGGGCTGGGGTAGGTTTAGGCAACCAAACGGTGCTGCTTAGGGGTATCAACAACGATCCGTATGTGATGAAAAAGCTTAACCACGAGCTCTTAAAAATCATGGTGCGGCCTTACTACATCTTTCACGCCAAATCAGTGCAGGGAACGACGCACTTTGTGACCACCGTTCAGGACGGCCTAGAGATCATGGAGAACCTTCGCGGTTACACCTCTGGTCTTGCCATCCCATGGTACATCATCAACGCACCGGAGGGCCACGGCAAGACACCAATCGTACCGCAGTATCTAATCTCCATGGGCCGCGATTACGTGCTTATCCGCAACTGGGAAGGCAAGGTGTTCAAATACCCGAACGGCTACGTTCAACCTTAAAGTGCAAATGCGCAAGCGCCGAGCGGCCGGTCAGGCTGCTCGGCGAGGCCGCATAAACAATTCAAATGACGGAATGTTGGGACTTGTATTGAAGGGGTGAAAAAGGAATGTCTAATTATGACTTAATCCTCAAGAACAGCTACTTGGTAGATCCTGCCACAAATGTGGAAGGTTACGTCGACATCGGAATAAGCGACGGTAAGATTGCGGCAGTGGAAAAAGAACTCTTCCCTACTGGTAAGACTCAAGTGGTAGACATTCGTAGCAATATTGTCGTCCCAGGTTTAATTGACACACATGTCCATCTTACGGGGCGTTGGCGGGAATATGGCCATCGAATGTTAGCACGCGCAGGTGTTACAACTGCCCTAGACTGCGGCGGGCCGGTTGACGAAATCATTAACGACCTGCCGGATTGGGGTGCGGGCATCAATGTTGCGGTACTCAACGGTGTGGTACCTGAGAAGACTGTGTCATCCTCGAATCCAGAAACACAAGAGCTAACGTGGTACGTGAGGGAATCGCTTGAAGCAGGTGCTCTGGGGATAAAAATCATGGGTGGACACTATCCGCTGACGCCAGATGCAACCAGGGAATCCATCAGGATAGCTAATGCTCAGTTGGCGTATGTCGCGTTTCATGCTGGTACTACCACAAGAGGAAGTAACCTTGAAGGTATGAAGCAGGCACTTGAGCTAGCAGAGGGACTCCAGATGCAGTTGTGTCATGTCAATGCCTATTGCCGTGGAATCACGCTTGGCGATCCGGCAGTTGAGACCTTGGAAGCCATATCGCAACTATCAGCGATTAAGGGGAAGGGTATAGTGACCGAGTCGCATCTCGGCCCCTTTAACGGTACAAGCGGAAAATGCAAGGCCGGTGTACCAGAGAGTCATGTAACTCGCACATGCCTCAGGACCGGAGGATTCCCAGAAACAACAGATGGGCTGCGCCAGGCGATCAAGTCAGGCTATGCTCTTGTGAACAGAATCCAAGGCGACGAAATCGATTATGCCACACCTGATGAAGGGGAACGATATTGGGACGAGCAGCAGACAGATGTAACAGTAAGTTTTCCGGTGAACAAACGTGACACAGCTTTCCTACTTGCAATGACAAAAGACAGTGACGCAGATTTTGTAATAGATGCACTAAGTACAGATGGCGGAGGGATCCCAAGGAATTTCTTAGTAAGCAAAGGACTTCTCCTCGTAAAGTTCAATGCTCTCTCACTCAAAGAATTCGTTTGGAAGACCTCAACTGTCCCAGCTCGAATGCTCGGCTTAGAGACAAAGGGACATTTCACACCAGGGGCAGATGCCGACATAACTG
>JAAYHG010000029.1 GCA_012735455.1 Bacillota bacterium | reverse complement strand
GTTCCATGGCGCAACCTTCGCAAGTGGTGATACCGTGGCTAACTAAGGGCTCTTGTTCTGGCAAGGAAACTGCCATCTATTCCATCTCCTCCCGCAAGTCAATCCAAATGGGTCCTGACCATTCCTGATGAGCTTGCTCCCCGAGCCTGATACTGGTCATGATGGCCTTTTCCAGTGTCTGCGCGGAAAGATCACGACCTCCCAGGCCCGCGATATAGTTGAAGACTGGAGGACGGTTAGTCAAAGAGTAGAGCGCAGCTTTGACTTCGAGACTCAGCGGTCCTTCGGAACCTAAACCCCAGGAGCGGTCCATTACCGCTATGCTCTTGGCATCCTTGAGAGCGTCCCGTACCAACTGCTTGGGGAACGGTCGAAATGAGGTAACCTTTAGCGTCCCCACCTGTTTGCCCTGCTCACGCATTTCTTGCGCTACCTGCCGGGCCGTCCCTGCCGTAGAGCCGAGGCTCACTACCACTACATCCGCACCGGCACAGTTTTCGGCCTGAATGGACCCGTAGGAGCGTCCGAAATGGTTCCCGAATTCCTCACCCAGTTTGGGCAACAATTCCAATGCCTCATCCAAGGCCTCTTTATGCTGGTACTTTATCTCGGTGAAGATGTCAGCTGATGTAAGCTGGTTGATGGTCATGGGCTCATCGGGATCTAATCGCAGCGGACCAGGCACATACGGAGGAAGAAAGGCATCTGCTTCTTCGTTATCCGGTACGCTGACCGCTTCAGTACTATGGGACAGGAAAAATCCATCCAGACACAGCATGACTGGGAGGCGCACTTCCTCTGCCAAACGATAACTCAAGAGAACTAGATCCAAGGCCTCTTGCCCGTTCTCGGCATAAAGCTGGATCCACCCCGTATCCCGCTCGGCCATACTGTCGGAGTGGTCCGCCTGGAGCGACCAGGGACTAGGTAGAGCGCGGTTAGCTATGGCCATAACCACAGGTAACCGGTTGCCTGAAGCCACCCCTACTACCTCATGCATCAAAGCCAGTCCAGCACCGGCAGAGGCAGTGAACACCCGCGTGCCCACTAAAGCGGCACCAATTACAGCGCTTATGGCCGAGTGCTCGGACTCCACCGCTATATATCGTGCATCAGGCAAAGAACCATCGAGGATAAAATCTGCTACTCGCTCTACAATGGGCGTCTGGGGTGTAATGGGATAGGCTGCCACAACCTTTGGGCGGGCCAAACGCACCCCTTCCGCCACTGCCCAGTTGCCATCTAAGGCCTTAATCGTGGCCATTATCGCTTTCCCCCTCCAAGTGAATTGCCTCGCGAGGACAAACAGTAGTACAGATCCCACAGCCCTTACAATAATCGTAATCTATCCTCACCGGGCATCCTTTAGCTATTACGCCAACTGGACAATAGCGCGTACAAATATTGCAACCGATACAGCGATCAGCTGTCACCACGGGACGCTCCAGTCGCCATCTTCCCGTCTTGGTGTCCGCTATACGCGTAGCGAATATCCCCTTGCGCCTAACAGTCTTTCTCTCTTTCTCCCCTTTAGCGCTCATAAACAACCGTCCTTTCAAACGCCGCACGTGCACATGCAGCGTTTTTTGCCCCTTTATCACCAGGCATAAACTCCTCTAGCGCAGCGCAAACCGCATCAATTCCAATCCAGTCCGTTGTACGCGCGAAAGCTCCCAACATGGCTGCATTGGGCGGAACCGGACCAATGAGTTCTTTCGTTACCGCCCAGGCATCGATAACACCTGTCTTGGCAAAGCAAGAAGAGGGCTTAAGCTCAGCCGGTTGCAGATCGCTATTGGCTACCAGAAAAGCCCCATCTCGAACCCCTTCACAAGGATCAATGCCTAACTGGAGCAGGAAAAGGTCAAACACCACCACAGCGTGAGGGTGATAAACGTAAGTATGAGTTGGAATGGGCTCTTCACTAAGGCGTGCAAAGGTGAACACCGGTGCACCTTTACGCTCTTGGCCAAAGTTGGGCACAGCCTGACCGTATTTCCCCTCCCGAATGGCGGCAGCCACCAAGATCTTGGCTGATGTAACCGCCCCCTGTCCGCCACGACTGTAAATCTTGATCTCTTTCATCGACTATGCCTCCTTAATCTTGGCACGAGGGAAGAAGCGTTTGATCGTCTCGGGCGACGCTGGTTCCGTAACCATGGTCAAGGCAAAAATGATGATAATAGAGAGGACTAGCCCGGGGAATATAGGGTGGACAGCCTTGGCCC
>JAAYHG010000322.1 GCA_012735455.1 Bacillota bacterium | reverse complement strand
CTCCTGAGGACTGGGAGCTGCTTGTAAGTCTGTATGCTCCGCTGGTCAAACAGGTGGCGGCGCGGCTAAGATTGGTACTTCCAGCCCATGTGGATTTTGACGACTTAGTGGGCAGTGGAGTCTTTGGTTTGCTCTCAGCTCTGGATCGTTTTGAACCAGAACGGGGCATAAAATTTGAAACTTTTGCCGCTGCCCGCATTCGTGGAGCCATTTTGGACGCACTTAGAGCAGCCGACTGGGCGCCACGCTCCCTCCGACAGGAGGAACGCCGCATTGCCGCGGTTTATGCAAGACTGGAGGCCAAGCTTGGGCGTCCAGCTTCAGCACCTGAGGTGTGTCGGGAGCTGGGCTGGACACTGAAAGAGCTCAAAGCGCACGAACGCGAGCTAAACCAGGCGGCGCTCCTTTCTTTAGATGCGGTTCTCAAGGGGCCAGAAATAGGTGAAGAGGTCAACCTGGGGGCTAGAATTGCTTCGGAGCAGGGCGATCCCGAACAAGCCTTAAGTGAGGCCGAGAAGAAACGACTGGTTGCCCAGGCTGTAGCAGAACTGCCCGAGAAGGAGAAACTGGTGATTGCCCTCCACTACTATGAAGAGCTGAACATCAAGGAAATCGCTCGTGTTCTCAAGGTGACAGAGTCCCGTATATCCCAGCTACATACCCGCGCTCTGTTGCGCCTTAGAGGTAAGCTCTCCAATTACCGGGACGAGTTAGACCTGATGGCGCGACAAAAGAGCCGGCAGTCAGCAGCGCGCTAGTTCAGCTATGGGGAAGAGCGGTGAGAACAAGTGGGAGTGCAAGGAATAGAGCTAAGAACCATTCTACCGCGTTCGGATGAGGTAAGCCACGTGCAGCGGCGGGGAGACGAAGGCTCAGCTCAGGAGCGTTTTGCTGCCCAGTTGAACCAGGAACTGTACGAGAAACGTCAAGGGGTAGGAGAGGCACCGAAAACTGAGGGAGAGCGCATTGACAACACGAGGCCGCGGCAGGGAAGTCCTAAGGAGCAACAAAAAAAGAAGGGCAGGCGTAGGCACCACAGGCAAGAGGTTTGCAGTCAAGACGGTGCCCGGGGACATAGGCTTGACGTGCGCGCGTGAAGGAGGCTCGGGAAATGAGCAGTATTGGGTCCTTGTTCTTGGCATTGGTGGCAGGTTACTTCGGCGGATGGCTGGCGCTCTCGTTGCACAAGGAAAAAAGGGAGCATGAGCTCAGGGTGGCTGTGGAAGAGCTGATAAGCGAACTGGCTGTGGCAGCCGAGGTGGCGAGCCAACGTGTGGAAGAAAAAATGAAGGAGATGGAAGGACTTCTAGCCTCCAACGCTACACTTTTTGTTGGACCCTCGGAGGAGGTAGAACTGCCGGGAGTAGAGCGAAAGCCCGATTCAGCTGTCTTCCTGAGAGACCATAACTTGGCTGCAGCCAAGAAAACCCCAGGGGAAATCTTTGGGGAGGATGTAAGGCAGAAAATCCTAGCGCTGGCGGCGCAAGGACAGGACCCTGTCTTAATAGCACAGGCGCTCAAGATTGGGCGGGGCGAGGTTGAATTGGTCCTTAATCTAGCCTCCAGGTAGCTCACAGATATCATTGGCTACAAGCTCAGTTTCCTTACACAGCTTCTACTGGTTGGTAATAATGCCGCTGCAGGAAGGCATAATATACCAGGAGGTGGTGGCGTGTGACGGGAACGAGGAGAGACCGCTCTTATTTAATAGGGCTTTTGGTAGGGAGTAGTCTCGGGATAGTTTTGTCTGCGGTGATTCTTGCGTTTCTTCTGCACAATGGTGTGACTGTTAGGTTAGAGGCGCAGACTTTGGCCCAATCGCTGGCCCTCCAAGCTGAGGAGAGGTTGCTATTTCACATGCCCTCGCTCTTGGGTGAAGCGCGCAAGAGGGTGCCGGACTTGGTACGGCCGGAACTTAAGCGGCGCCTAGAGGCCGCCAAGATCGAGTTTTACGGAGTGAGTATTAGTGTTCCACCAGAGTCATTGGGAGGACTAGAGAATTACTTGGTAGGACTGGTAGAACAAACGGTGGGCAAATTACTCGACGGCTTTTTCGATGACTTTAGGGCAGGTGGGAGCAGAGCTCCCCTCGAGGCAGCTTTAGCTGAGGTGCTCTGTACAGAACTCGGAGGCAAGGTCCTGAATGTAACACTGTTTAGTCTTTGGTCCGTGCCGGTTACTCTCGTAGTTGAATGAATTCTATTGCCGCTGTGCTGATATTGCTAAGGCCGGGAATCTATGGTATACTACTTCCGGCTAGAACACACGCTCCTTGACTTGGCTGGGGGTGCCTCTTGGTCCTGGCTGGGAACGAAGGGGGCGGAGGCAAAACGTGAGGAGGTTTAGAATGTCAGTAATCACCATGAAACAGCTTTTGGAATCCGGTGTTCATTTTGGGCACCAGACCAGACGCTGGAACCCGAAGATGGCAGAGTACATCTTTACCGAGCGCAACGGCATCTACATCATTGACCTACAGAAAACAGTACGCAAGGTGGAAGAGGCGTACAATTTTGTTCGCGACCTGGCTGCGCAAGGTGGCTCGATTCTTTTTGTCGGCACGAAGAAACAGGCTCAAGAGTCAATCCGAGAAGAAGCTGAACGCTGTGGGATGTATTACGTTAATGTTCGTTGGCTTGGTGGGATGTTGACCAACTACCAGACTATAAAGAGACGCATCAATCGCCTTACTGAGTTGGAGAAGATGGAAGAGGACGGCACACTTTCGGTACTGCCCAAAAAAGAAGTCATGCAGCTTATGGCAGAGAAAGAGCGGCTGAATAAGTATCTCGGTGGGATAAAGGATATGCCCGGGCTCCCGCAGGCAATCTATGTGGTAGACCCGCGGAAAGAGAGAATAGCTGTAGCCGAAGCACGAAAATTAGGTATTCCCATCGTTGCTATTGTGGACACTAACTGTGATCCAGATGAAGTGGATTATATCATCCCTGGGAATGATGATGCCATTCGGGCGGTAAAATTGCTCACCAGCAAGATAGCTGATGCGGTGCTTGAAGGGAAGCAGGGCGAACAAGCTGCGGAAGCGGTAGAGGCTGAGTGAGGGATGAGGTAAGGGTGGAGGGGCGGGACGGCCCTTACCTGCCCTTTCCTTTTATTATGTGAGGAGGTACAAGCTAGTGGCAATAACAGCTGAGATGGTTAAGGAACTGAGGACAAAAACAGGTGCAGGTATGATGGATTGCAAGCGAGCTCTCCAAGAAACGAATGGTGACATGGAAAAGGCCATTGAGTACCTGCGTGAAAAGGGCTTGGCTGCAGCAGCAAAGAGAGCGGGAAGAGCTGCAGCTGAAGGTGTGATTGAGGCTTACATTCATTTAGGAGAGAAACTAGGTGTGCTGGTTGAGGTGAATTGCGAGACGGACTTTGTGGCACGCACCCCCGAGTTTAAGGAGTTTGCCCGAGACATAGCTATGCAAGTAGCTGCTGCCAACCCACAGTACGTGAGCCCGGACGATATACCGCAAGAGGTTTTAGACAAAGAAAGAGAGATTCTTCGGGCCCAGACTCTGAACGAAGGCAAGCCTGAAAAGGTAGTTGACCGCATTGTGGAGGGCCGCCTGGAAAAGTTCCGGGAAGAGGTGTGCCTGTTGGAACAGCCTTTCATCAAGGACCCGGAGAAAAAGGTCAAGGATCTTTTAACGGAGAAAATAGCCCGCATTGGCGAGAACATAATCATCCGTCGTTTTGTGCGTTTCCAGTTAGGCGAGACTCAAGGATAGCCCGTAGAAACAGGTTCGATTTCGCACCTAGGGGGAGCTCCAATGCTGAAACCTAAGTACCGTCGGGTTATCCTGAAGCTTAGCGGCGAGGCTTTGGCGGGCCAACGCGGCTTCGGTCTTGATCCACAGGTAATCAAGAACATAGCCCACGAAGTTAAGGAAGTTCACGACCTCGGAGTAGAGGTAGGCATAGTAGTCGGCGGCGGCAATATTTGGCGCGGCATTGCGGGTAGTGCCATGGGGATTGACCGTGCTACGGCCGATTACATGGGGATGCTGGCCACGGTGATCAATTCTTTAGCCTTGCAGGGCGCCCTAGAGAACGCTGGCGTGGATACGCGTGTTCAAACGGCCATTGATATGCGCTCGGTGGCGGAGCCATACATCCGCCGTCGGGCAATACGACACCTAGAGAAAGAACGGGTAGTTATTTTTGCTGCTGGTACAGGTAATCCTTACTTCAGCACCGATACCACGGCGGCTTTGCGAGCGGCCGAAATCGAGGCCGAGGTCATTCTGATGGCCAAACGTGTGGATGGTGTTTACGACTCAGATCCTCTGCAGAATCCTGAAGCGAAAAAAATTACGGAGTTGGCCTTTAGCGACGTTCTGAATCAGGAATTGGGTGTTATGGACTCGACTGCTGCTTCGTTATGTCGCGACAACAATATTCCTTTGGTTGTGTTTGGGCTCTCTACGCCTGGTAATATTAGGCGCGCTGTCATGGGCGAGAGTATCGGAACATTTGTAGGGGGGGAAGCAAATGGCAACCGGATCGATTGAACATGAAGCCGAAGGAAAAATGAAGAAGACGTTGGAGAGCTTACGAAAGGACCTGGCCTCCCTAAGGGCGGGTAGAGCAACCCCAGCACTGTTGGACAAGGTGAGTGTAGACTACTATGGTAGCCCGACCCCAGTTAACCAAGTGGCCAACATTTCCATTCCGGAACCGCGTCTCCTGGTGATCCAACCATGGGAGCGCAGCATGATTGGAGCCATTGAGAAAGCTATCTTGAAATCCGATCTCGGGCTAACCCCATCTTCTGACGGAGTTGT
>JAAYHG010000321.1 GCA_012735455.1 Bacillota bacterium | reverse complement strand
CGCTACACGAAGTGCTTCTTCGTCTACGATTCCCCCGCGGGAGGTGTTGATTAGAATTGCGCTTTCCTTCATGGCATTGAACTCGTCGCGACCAATAAGCCCCCGGGTCTCGGGCGTAAGCGGTATGTGTATGCTTATGATATCGGCTGTTGCCAAAAGCTCACTCATACTTACTGCTGTTACTCCGGGTGTCTTCTCTGCCGGGAGGAGGTGACGTTTGTAGTACACTACCTCCATATCAAAGGCGAGGGCCCTTTTTGCCACTTCTTGACCAATATTGCCCAGCCCAATAAGACCCAAGCGTTTTCCAAAGAGTTCATAGGATACAGTGCGATATTCCCAAGGGTTCCACTTTCCGGATCGAGTTTGAGCATTCACCTGAGGCAGTTTACGGTAAAGGCTAAGGGCGAGTCCGAAAACCAGCTCCGCTACCGAGATGGAGTTTGCACCTGGTGTACGTGCCACCTGAATGCCCCGCTGCGTTGCATACTCCACATCAATGTTGTCGTAACCAGCACCCAGCTTCTGAATGAACCTAAGGGACTTCGCCCGCGCCATTAGTTCGGCAGGCACCGGGGCGGTGTTCACAGTGAGATAAAGAGTGCTGGGCAGCTCTTCCTCAAAACGCCGATCCTCTTCTTCGCTTCCTCTAAAGATGAGCTCGTAGCCGGGTGGCAAAAGCTCCTGAAACAGCTCTTTCTGCTCCAAGCTGATGCGGTCCACGTGCAGAATCTTGGGCACAGTGGCTACCTCCTCATGACTGATATATGATATTTGTTATATTCTCTCCCCTACTCCGTCACTCCTTTCCAAAGAAAAACTGAGCCCCGGCTTCTGCCAGGGCTTCTCTTCTAATTGCTATAACGCCTCCGGTTGGCCAGATGTCCCTGGTAGGTGGTGCTAAAAGCATGGGTTCCATCCGGCTTGGCCACAAAGTAGAGGTAATCGGTAGCTTCAGGGGACAAAACTGCTTTCAGCGAATCTTTGCCTGGAGCAGCAATGGGCCCGGGGGGCAAACCAGGATTGAGGTATGTGTTGTAAGGAGAAGGAATGAGAGTGTCAGCCTTAAGAAGTCGCGCCTTGGGTTGCGGCAGAAGGTACTGTACAGTAGCGCAAGACTGCAGATTCATACGCGCCTCTAGGCGATTGTAAAATACCTGTGCAATAAGAGGCCTTTCTTCTGCAGCCTTAGCTTCGCGTTCTACCAAAGAAGCCAGTGTCACTATCTCTCGCGGTGAAAGCTCTAGGGGGAGATCTGACTTCCCTGCTGAAACCTCCGCCCAGACCTGGTCCATACGCGTCAACATCCGTTGGGCCACCTCTAGGGCTGGAGTGTTGGGACGGAAAGAGTATGTGTCTGGAAAGAAGAATCCCTCCCACAGAACCCTGGTTCCATCCTTAGGAGGTTCGGCAAAATACTCCGATCTTAGTTCGTGGCTTTGCGCAGCCTCAAGGAAGTCGTTCCGCTTGGTTACTCCCTTCTCTTCAAATAGATTTGCCATCTGAAGTACGGTGTAACCTTCAGGAATTGTTACCACCACTTGGGGTTCGCTTACATTCCCCTGGACTAAAGAGGTTAGGATAGCAGCTGGTGTATCACCCGGGGAGAAAAGGTAACGTCCGGCCTTAAGGTTAGAATCAAGGTTCCTTAGCTTCGTCAAGATGCGAAAGGCCAAGGAACTACGAATCAGTTCTCTTTCTTCTAGAAGGAATGCGATGTCTCTTGCCGTGGCCTTGGGCGGGATGATGATTTCAACCGGACCCACAATCTCTGTCCGGGGTGGCTGAAACATGTTCCAGCCAGTAAGGGCTAAGATCGTTGCCAGTAGGAGCCCCAATAGAGCCAGCTGACGTCCACTTCTTCGCGGTCTGAGAGGAAGCGACAAGAGAATAACCCCCAAAGGTAACTTCCTCCCTATTATATTGCTAAGTCTACTTTCTGGCAATAACAAAGACGAGGCCGATGCCTCGTCTTTGGAAATCAGCTCCCCCATGAGCAACTTTCCTCATAAGAGAGGATGCCCCAAACTGGGCATCCTTATACCCGACAGAAAAAATTACTCGTCTTCGTCCTCGTCCGTCTCTTCTAACAATAGCTCCTCCCAAACTGCCGCCACGCGTTCCCACTCGTCATCGTCCTCAATCTCCGTGAAGATCTCGTTTCCATCTTCATCCTCGTCAATGCGGAAAATGAGGGCACCGCCCTCCTCAGTTTCTTCTGCATCAACAGGTAGGAGGATGGCATACTCTGTTTCATCCACTTCGAAGACATCCACAACCTCAAACGCCACATCATTGCCCTCTTCGTCGGTCAAAACCACCACATCATCTTTTTCCTCACTCACTCTTTTCACCTCTGTTCATTGAACTAAGCCGATTGTACTCGCAGAGGGAATCCTTGTCAACGCTCTTGCACCTGTCGCTGGAGGTAAGTTTGCAAAATCAATGTAGCTGCCACCTCATCTATCACCTTGCGCCTCTTACGCCGACTGAGATCTGCTTCCAACAGCACACGCTCTGCAGCAACTGTTGTCAGACGTTCGTCCTCTTCATGGAGCGGAAGTTGCAATTTGTCCTTTAGAACTTGGCAAAGACTGCGTACTTCTTGGGCTGCGGGGCCATAAGATCCATCCATATTGCGTGGGATTCCGACAACCAAGGACGTAACACCGTAATGCGCCACAAGTTCACGCAGCCGTTGAATATCCTTCTTAAGGCTGCTGCGTCTGATTACCTCAACGCCTTGCGCCGTATAGCCCAGTTCGTCGCTTACCGCCACACCTATGGTACGGGAACCAATATCCAACCCCAACACCCTCATAACCTGACCCCTTTACACTACTTTTATGCAGAATTCGGGGCAAACGGCGGCACAATAGCCGCAAAGCAAGCAACGTTTTGGGTCAACATGCATTTTCCCGCCAGCAAAATAGAGAGCTCCCTCAGCACATTTAGCTTGGCATCGACCACAACCTAGACACCAGTCTGCGATGTGAAGTTTCTTCTTATCGGCTCTTATTGCTGCTTCTAGCTCGGCCGGAATGGGCTTGCCGGCAGCGATTTTGACATTAGCCTTTACCTCGGCTGGTGTCTTCATCCCCACAGCGATCGAATCTAGACAGTCGAGGCTGAGAATAAACTTCCAAGCAGTCGAAAAGTTTGGTAATAAGTTGCCACCTCCAAGCGGCTTCATGGCATAAACGCCGATGCCCTGTGCCCTTGCCCGGCGCATGGCTAGTAACATGTCCTCAAGAGTGCCGCCCTTGATCCCGAGCCCGGCGTAATTAACAATGGGCTGAACCACGTCAATGAGCGGATGTTCTGCGCAGGCATCTACAACCTCAACCACATGTGTAGAAACACCAACAGCCCTGATCAGTCCCTGCTCTTTTGCGTCGGCTAAATAGGCTAATGCCTCAGCATGCCCTTTTAGAGTGAGGCGGCTTTCCTGTTCGTGGAGCATGAATATGTCGATATAGTCGCGTTTAAGCTCTCGTAGCGCTGTTGCTACACTATTCTTCATGCCTTCATAGGTATAATCATATGACCGACTCGCTATCACAACCTCATGGGAACGCCCTGCTATTCCACGTTGTATGTAATGGTAAGTGTCATACAAAGCAGCGGTCTCGATAAAGTTGATCCCTTCATCTAAGGCTGCGCGAATAACGCGTTCACCGTCTTCCAATGACAAATGGGCCTGCAGCGGCCCCATGGTAAGTGTCCCCAGACACAAACGCGAAACCTTAAGCCCAGATTTGCCCAGAGTACGGTACTCCAAGCTAAAGCCCCCTTACAATGAAAGCCATTTAGTCTTCCTCCAAGTAGGCACGGACCAGCTCTTCCAAGATTTCATCTCGTTCTAAGTTGCGAATAAGGTTACGGGCGTTCTGGTGGTTGGTTATATAAGCCGGGTCACCTGAGAGAAGATAACCAACCAATTGATTGATAGGGTTGTAGCCCTTTTCCTGCAGCGCCCGATAAACACTGGTTAAGATAATCCTGGCAGCTGTGCCCTCGTCTTTAACGGAGAACTGGCGCGTTTCTTCTCTTCCATCATTAAACACACGCCTCACTCCTTTAGCAGAGTTCCCCATCTCAAAATCTATATTCGTCTCTAACGAGTATTTTCCTTCCATAAAAGGAGGCAGGGCAGGAAACCCTGCCTCTTAGTTGCTCATCTTATTAGCCACTGCCTCCAATACGGCTTCCAAGGCTGCAGGGAGTTTGTCAGGGTCCTTACCTCCTGCTTGGGCCATCTCAGGGCGCCCACCACCTCCTCCACCTGTCACGACGGCTGCGGCGCGAACAATTTCCCCGGCGTTAAGCCCTTTCTGTACTAAATCCTTGGTTACGTACGCCACAAAAGTCACCTTGTTCTCGCTGCGCGCACCTAAAACCACAACGGAGCTGGTTAGCTTGGGCTTCAGAGTATCAATGACGTGCCGCAGATCTTCAATAGAACTAGCTGTTACTTCAGCTGCCAAGACTGGAATACCACAGACCACCTTCACCTGATCAATGATATCGCTGGTCTTGTATTCCAAGAGCATCTGCTTGAGGCGTTCTATCTCTTTTTCCTGCTCCTTACCATGGCTAATTAGCGCTGCCACTCGCTCGGACGTTTCCGTACTGTTCCCGCCCACGAGCCCTGTTATCTCACGTAGAAGCTGTTCCTGCTGCTGCCAAAGGCTCCACGCCACCATACCGGCTACGGCCTCAATCCGCCGCAAGCCTGCACCTACACTGCTCTCCTGCAGGATGTGAAAGATGCCTATCTGCCCCGTTTGTTCCACATGGGTGCCACCGCACAGCTCTAGACTAAAGTCGCCAACCCTGACGACTCGCACCTCATCGCCGTATTTCTCCCCAAAGAGGGCCATCGCCCCGAGTTTTTCTGCTTCTTCACGGTTGGTGACAATTATTTCCAGGGCAATGTTCCTAAGAATCTGCTCATTGACCAGCCTCTCCACTTCCCGTAGTTGCTCCTGGGTTACAGGTGCGAAATGGGTGAAATCAAAACGGATCCTCTCTGGACTAACCAGTGATCCCGCTTGGTGGACGTGGGTCCCTAAGACCTGCCGTAGAGCACGGTGCAGCAGGTGGGTGGCAGTGTGGTGCCGCTGGATAGCCAGCCGGCGCCCAGTGTCTACCTTGGCTTGTAGGGTCTCGCCTACCCTAATACCGCCCCTCACTACCCGTCCCCTGTGCACAATGATCCCGGTAGCAGTTTTTTGTGTGTCTTCCACCTGGACACACCCCTCACTGCCACGCAGAACCCCGCAATCTCCCACTTGACCGCCAGATTCAGCGTAAAACGGTGTTTTGTCCAGCACAACCTCTACTGCAATTCCTTCTTTGACGCTGTCAACTTCCTCATTCTCAGCACGGAGTGCTAGGACCCGCCCTTCGTCTTCAAAACAGGCGTAGCCCGTAAAGTCGGTGGTAAATCCAGCCAAGGCCCCAGCGTTATCCGAAGAGATACCCATGCCATCAGAATCCCCTCTCGCCGCCCGGGCCCTTTGGCGCTGTGCCTCCATCTCAGCCTTAAACCCAGCCTCATCCACATCCATGCTCTCTTCTTTCAGGATTTCGCGGGTCAAGTCCAAGGGGAAACCATAGGTGTCATACAGGCGGAACGCATCGCTACCCGGCAATACCTTCTCGCCTTTCTCCTTTAACGTTTTCGTCCAATTGATTAAGATGGCAAGGCCCGTGCCCAAGGTGTTCAAGAAACGCTCTTCTTCGCGCTGGATAACCTCTTTGATATACGTGCTCTTATCCAAGAGATCAGGATACCCTGTCTTGCCTACCTCCATCACTACATCCGCCACCTGGGCTAGAAATGGGCTCTCCATGCCCAAGAGTCGGCCGTAACGAACAGCCCGACGCAGAAGGCGCCGCAGTACGTAACCCCGACCCTCATTGGAAGGAAGCACCCCATCACCAATCATGTACACCACACCGCGCCCATGGTCGGCAATCACCTTGAGAGCCACGTCTGTCTTGGCATCCTCGGCGTATTCTACTCCGGTAAGATCTGCTGCTGCCTGGATGATCGGTAGCAAGAGATCGGTGTCAAAATTGCTGGCCACCCCCTGCATGACTGAGGCGATTCGCTCCAGTCCCATGCCAGTATCAATGTTCTTCTTTGGTAGAGGGGTATAGCGCCCTTTACCATCATGATCGAACTGAGTAAAGACCAGGTTCCATATCTCCAAGAAGCGGTCGCAATCGCAGCCTACACCGCAGGTGGGAGAACCGCAACCGCGCTCTTCACCAAGGTCAATGTAGATCTCCGAACAGGGGCCGCACGGCCCAGGGCCAATTTCCCAAAAGTTGGTATCTTTGCCCAGACGCACAATACGCTCCTTAGGAAAACCGATATCTTTATTCCAAATGCTGTAGGCTTCGTCATCATCAGTATAGACCGAAACCCATAGCTTGTCCTTGGGCAGACCGAGGTCCTCGGTGAGGAATTCCCAAGCCCAAGAAATAGCTTCAGTCTTGAAGTAATCACCAAAGGAGAAGTTCCCTAACATCTCAAAGAAAGTATGGTGCCGTGCTGTGCGTCCGCCGTTATCTAGGTCGCCGGTGCGAACACATTTTTGTGAGGTAGCAATGCGG
>JAAYHG010000320.1 GCA_012735455.1 Bacillota bacterium | reverse complement strand
GTGTGGAGAAGTCGCCTCCTTCTCATACTCATTTCCTCATGGCGATTTGGCTTGAACAGACTCGACCCATTGACATAACTGTGGTAGGTAACCCTGGGGCAGCAGACACAGAGAAGCTCCTCTCCGTTATCAACCACAAGTTCAGGCCAGAAGCGACTATCACCCTAAAACCCTTGGGAAGAGAAGAGGAAAACCTGGAAAAGATCATTCCTTCTCTCAAAGGCAAAGAGGGCGTAGACGGAAAAGCAACCGTCTACGCCTGCCAGGACTTCACATGCCAGCCGCCTGTTACCGACCCTAACGAGCTGGGACTACTCCTTCATTGATTTTCAGATGATTTTCCAACTCCTCGTTCACTGCGCACACCTATCCGCCTCTCTGCGGCCAAGCCTGGCGAGCAGGACATCTTTGCTTTATTCTACCACCACTGCTGTTCCTGAGGCTGTCACCATGAGCATGTTACCCCCGGAACCGAGCACTTCGTAATCAACATCAACTCCTACTACTGCATTTGCGCCCAGAGCAGCCGCACGCTGCTCCATCTCTGCCAAGGCTTCTTCCCGGGCTACCAAGAGCTCGCCTTCGTAGGCTTGGGAACGGCCACCGAAGAAGTTGGATAGGCCGGCAGCAAAATCCTTGAGAAAATTCACACCTGAGATAACCTCGCCAAAAACTATGCCCTTGTATTCCACAATGCGCTTTCCTTCGACCCCGGGCGTCGTGGTTACTATCATTGATACACCTCCAATTTACGTTTACGGGATAATTTCCCCGGGCGCTGCCAAATCCCTGCTGTGCTGCCTAAAATGTAAAAGAGGAATTCTATTTTCCAGGAAAGGTATTGACAAAAACTTTATTAGTAACTATACTTATTACTGTAAGAGCGGTTCAACTTTCAACCGCCCATCAAACTTAAGGAGGAAAAAGCATGAAAAAGTTTGTCTGCACTGTATGTGGTTACGTACATACTGGGGATACCGCACCGGAAAAATGTCCCCAGTGCGGCGTAAAGAGTGACAAGTTTGTGGAGAAGAAAGACAATGCACCGTTGGCCTGGGCCGATGAGCACAAGGTTGGCGTGGCCCAGGGCCTGGATGAAGAGGTAGTACAGGGCTTAAAGGACAATTTCATGGGTGAGTGCATAGAGGTTGGCATGTACTTGGCCATGAGCCGCCAGGCCGACCGGGAGGGTTACCCGGAAGTGGCCGAGGCTTACAAGCGTATCGCTTGGGAAGAGGCGGAACACGCCGCTAAATTTGCCGAGCTGTTGGGCGAAGTAGTTACAGCCTCTACGCAAAAGAACCTTGAGCTGCGTGTGGAGGCAGAACACGGTGCCTGCGCTGGTAAAAAAACCTTGGCTACCAGGGCTAAACAGTTGGGTTATGATGCAATCCATGATACGGTCCATGAGATGTGTAAGGACGAGGCACGCCACGGTGCAGCCTTCGCTGGATTACTGAAGCGCTATTTCGGAAACTAGAATTCGTAAATGGAAAAATCCCTGCCCCAAAGCAGGGATTTCTTGTTGCTCTAAACAGCCACTTTAATCTTGCGCTCGGGATTATAGGGATGGAACAGCCCTTCCAAAGGGCGCTGGTCTTCATCAAATACAAGTGTGGCACTGTGAAGAAAGTCGTCGCGAACAAAGTAGCGTAGGTCAACAAACTTGACAATACTGTGGTCGTCCTCTTCCTGGCACGAGATATAGAACAGCGGAGTAAAATCAGTGAAGAGTTGCCCCAGTTTGGTAGTGAGAGCCCGTCCTATTAGCTGGGTCGAGCTTGGTTTTGGTAGCCACCGCCTGACGTGGAGCGTCGGGGCAAAGCTGGGAATGTCACCGACCACATACCCTACTGCTGTTTCCACCAGAAAAGCCCAGTTCCAGATGCTAAGCATCGACGGGAGAACAGCGACCCGCTTTACCTCCTCGCTAAACTTATGCTGTAAGAAGCCCTGAACGCGCCTCAGCATTAACCAGCGACCAGCCAAGTAGACGACGACAAGGACCAAAGAAATGTAGCTAAGCGAACGGCGGGCTTGTCCAAATAGAAAGGTGGTGAGTCCTAGAGCCAGTACGGGGTCAAAGATTGTTAAAAGGTTGGCTGTTACATTTCGGTTACTTAAAGGCCAAAACGGCTTCGCCCCATACGAGTTTAGTATATCGAGCAATGTGTGCGTTAAGGTGCCGGCGAAACCCCAGAAGAACATGCTCGTACTTGCCACTTCTGGAAAATAGGGCCTTAGCAGGAACGTAACCGCCAGGGCGGAGAGGACGAGTCCAGGCAGGGCATGACTGGGGCCACGGTGGTATTTGAGGTAAGTGAGGTGGCCTCGAAACTGAAGAAGAATATCTAAATCCGGTGCCAGCGAACCCAGTAATGAAGCCAAGTAAGCAGGGCTGGTGAAACTGAGTTCTGCACCGGATAAGCTGGCAACAGTAAGACCGGCCAAGGCATGGGTTACTGGATCCAAAGTCTCTCCCCCCATTACCAGAACAATGGTACGTCCATTATACCATGGCACCTGAGGACAGCGGGTAGTAAATTGCTGGGTGTTCCCAAGATGCCTCCAAGAGCCTTTTGACACCCTCTAGGGAGAAATCGCTTAGGAGGGGGGCAGCGGGAGGCAGCTAACCCCATCCCCTCTCACACCACCGGTGGATACCCCTGCCTTGAACTAACAGCCACTGCCACCCTCACCGTTCAGGACTATCCCACTGTAGACAACACCCATGCCGGGCACACCAAGAAAGCAGGGCTTCCGGAAGGCCCTGCCCAGCGGTGAATGCGCTATTGTCTTACAAAGACTTCACCCTTTCTTTGAGAGACAGAATCTTGCTTTCAATTCGCCGTATAACCTCAATAAATTCCTCGTCACTTTTTCCTGTGGGGTCATCAAGTCCCCAATCTTCACGGTGCTTGCAGGGCAGATACGGACACTCGACGTTGCAGCCCATCGTGACCACAACATCCACAGGTGGAATGTCGGACAGGAGCTTACTATGTTGCGTGGCTTCCATGTCAATGCCATGAAGCTGCTTCATCAGCCGCACGGCCGTCTGATCAATCTGCGGCTTGGTTTCCGTCCCTGCTGAATAGCTCTTGAAAACATCACCGGCAAGATGTCGCCCCAACGCCTCAGCAATCTGGCTTCGGCAGGAATTGTGGACGCAAATAAATGCGACTCTTATCATTTCTGCCTCCTTACAACGCCAACAAGCATCGCCTTTAATTTCTTCTGCGTTCCACGCAGTGTGCAAATTTACCCTTAGCGTGATCGTCGATTCGATTGACCCATCCCGATCTCCGCCAAGGCGCGGAACGGCACTCATGCCGGACGCACCACCATAAGAGCAGGGGCAGGCCTTATGCCTGCCCCCACATCAAGTGCGAGACCGAAAATGGTCCACCAAGTGACGACGCATGGCCGCCAAGTTTTGAAAGATACGAACGCCAAAGGCGAAGAGCGCCGCGTAGTAAATCTCGACGCCGAGCCTGTCTCCCAGGTAGGTAAGGCCCGCGGCAAAAAGGGCGTTGGAAATAAAGCCGGTGATAAAGATAACGGGATCAAAGTGCTCCTCCACACTGCCTCGCAAGGCACCAAAGACAGAGTCCAATGCAGCCAGGATGGCCACGGCCACGTAGCGGGTGTAGGCCGGTGGAAAGGTAAAAGGAAAAGCCAGTCCCAGCGCCACGCCCAAGAGCAAACCGAAAAGGGGCAACCACATCAGTTCTGCGCCTCCTTCTCAACAGGGTGCGCAAACCTAAAACTGGTGGCGCCAACGTAAGGCGGTAGGATAATCCTTTCCTCTTTCTCGATCTGGACCTGAATACCCCAAAACTGCACTGTCTCGAGAATTCCACCGCGCATCTTGAGTGCATTCTCCAACGCATCAGGATCACCGATGGCCTGTACAATGTAAGGCGGTGCAATGCGGGTGTTATTCACTGAGATGGTAGGTCCGGCACAACGGATTTCTGTAAAGGCCACAACCCGCTGGTCATTCACAGTGATGGCCTCTGCCCCAGCTGCTCTTAGCTCGTAGACCACTTTTAGCAGGTCCTCATCATGAATAAGAAAGAGGTTAGGGTCCTGGCCTGGTTGAGCTGCTCGGGTACTATCATTCAGGGTCACCTTTATGCCCGGCCCTTCAAGGGGGGTCAGCCCGGCAAAAAGGCGGGTACGCACCAATTCCTCTTGGAGACTGGTTGTACTGCTCGTCTTTTGCGTCATGACATCATCCAACTGCGCCGTGAGCTTGTTCACTTGAACCCGTAGCGCATCACGCTCTGACTCAGCTTGTTTTAATAGACTGGCCATTTCCTCCAGCCTCTTTGTGGGAAGATCGTTCCTAATCCCAGCTTGTGTGCGCAGTTGAGCCGTGAGGATAACACCCAGGATCACACAGATTATCGTTACCCCGATTTGTGCACTTCGTTTCATTGAGGTTCACCCCCATTCCCTATCAACAGTATTTCATTATAGCATAGCCTGCAACCGTATTCACGACATCTGAAGGTCCAATCTTTACCTCTTGAGGCGAACTACAGCTTCCTTCCCACTCCTTACATCTATTGTGGCAGCCACCTGTCCATTAGCCTTGAGCTCCTGCCAGGTTCCGGTGAAAAGGGCCAGCTTCTGGCTTATGTTGCTTGCTTGTCCTAGAAGTATCTGCAGGCCGTCCAAGCTGTACAGGGTTATTTCGTCGCTTTCATCCAGATGCAGCTCTGCAACCTGCGCCAAGAACTCTCTCGGCAAGCCCTGCAAGGTCTTGGTGATTTTTTCCACCCGTGGGCCGGGCAGTAGCTGCCCTAGTCTTACTTCAGCAGGCACAGCAAAACCTGTGACTAGGGGCAGGACTTGTCCGCTCAAACTGGAACGTAGCGCCAGGATCACCCCATCCCCTGCCACTTCTAGAAAAGAGGTACGATACGGAACCAGAAACAGGGGCTCTCGCTCTTGTACCTTAAGCACCACTTCAGCAGGCAAATGGCGGATGAGCTCAATATCCCTGATCCAAGGGTGACCAGCCACAGCCTCAGTAAGTTCCTGCTGCCGTAGGGAGAAGATGTTTACCCCCGGATGCACACCGGTCAGATTCTTGACCTCTTCGTCGCTTACCTTTACCGTACCCACAACCTCCACTGTTTGCACGGCAAAGTAGGGGGACCGTAGCAACCCAGCACCGGCCCCCATCAAGACCACAAACACTATTAAGAGAACGCGAAAGGTTCTGGCTGAAAGCATGTTCTCACCTGTCTGTAATTCGTTCTATCTTGGCGCCAATGCCCTTTAGTTTTTTTTCTAGAGAATCATAGCCGCGGTCTATGTGGTAGATGTTATCAATTACCGTTTCTCCCTCTGCCGCCAGGCCTGCCAAGACCAGGGCAACCCCGGCCCTAAGGTCTGAGGCTTCTACGAACGCCCCGCTAAGACGCTCTACACCCCGGATTACAGCAGCTCGCCCTTCGATCTTGATCTGCGCTCCCATACGGCGCAGTTCATCCACGTGTTTAAAGCGGTTAGCGAAGATGTTCTCAATAATCACACTGGTACCTTCGGCACCTGAGAGCATAGCCATGGTCTGTGGCTGCATGTCGGTGGGATAGCCCGGGTAAGGGAGGGTTTTTACATCCACAGCCTGCAGGCGACCGCTAGCAGTAACGCGGATTCCCTCACCCTTGGTGTCCACTTCCGCTCCTGCTTCACGTAGCTTGGCGGTTACCGGTTCAACGTGTTCAGCAATCACATTCTCCAAGTATATATCGCCCTTGGTCATGGCTGCTGCCACCATAAAGGTACCGGCTTCAATTCGGTCAGGGATTACCGAGTGGGTAGTGGGGCCAAGACTGGGAACGCCTTCGATCTTGATCGTGTCGGTGCCTGCACCACGTATCCTAGCCCCCATCTTATTAAGGAAATTCTGTAAATCTACCACCTCGGGTTCCTTGGCGGCGTTGCGGATAAGGGTCACGCCCCGTGCACGCACTGCCGCCATCATTATGTTTTCTGTGGCACCTACGCTGGGAAAATCCAAGTGAACGTCACTGCCACGCAATTCTCTGCCCTCAGCCAGCATGTAACCATGGCGCTCACTAATGCGGGTACCCAGGGCGGCTAGACCCTTTAGGTGCAGATCGATGGGGCGCGGCCCAATGGCACACCCTCCTGGATAAGAAACCTTCACACGACCAAGTCGCCCCAGTAGAGCCCCCATTAAGAAAACCGAGGAGCGCATCTCCCGCATAAGATTCTCCGGCACCTCTGCCGAAGAGATGTTGCGGGTGTCAAGCTGGCATGTTCCATCCTTGTATTCAACTTTAGCACCCATCAGGGTTAATATTTCACACATTACCCGCACATCCCGCAGGTCGGGTACGTCATAAATGGTACAGATACCAGGGCACAGCAGGGACGCGGCCATTATCGGCAGGGTGGCATTCTTGGCCCCTGCTATCCGCACAGTACCTCTGAGTTCAGCGCCGCCCGCAATGAGAAATTTTTCCATGCCGGCAACACCCCCGTTTCTTCTCTCCCTGGAAAGCCCTAAGCTTCAATCGCTGGCTTGGCTCGGGCTACTAAGGCGTCCACTAGTTGATCCCCTACCGTCCAGACATTACCCGCTCCTACGGTAATAACCAGATCTCCTGGACGCACCCTTTGGAGCAGGTAAGGGACTACATCTTTGAGGTCCGGAATATACACCGGCATTGGTCCGCCAGATGCAGCAACAGCATCCACGATAAGGCGACCGCTAACCCCGGCAATAGGGGTCTCCCCGGCTGAATAAATATTCGTAACAATAAGCTCGTCTACCTCCTGAAAGGCAGTCCCAAACTGCTGATATAAGAACTTGGTACGCGTATAACGGTGGGGTTGAAAAACACAGATAATCCGGAGAAACTTTCCCTGCTTCGCGGCGCTTAGTGTAGCCTTGATCTCGGTTGGATGGTGGCCGTAATCATCCACCACATAGATACCGTCCACTTCGCCCAGGAGTTCGAAACGTCTGTGCACACCATGAAAACCTGCCAGTGCATCTTGGACCACACTCAAATCTATGCCCACTTCGCGCGCCACGGCCACTGTCGCCAAGGCGTTCAAGATGTTATGCCTGCCTGGCACACCCAGGGTTATCTCTCCCAGGTATTCCCCTCGTTCCCAGACTTCAAAAGTGCTGGCCAACACCTGATGGCGAATCCTCTTGGCCTCGTAATCCGCAGGGTTTTCCAGTCCATAGGTAACATAACGTTTGGAACAGGTTTCAGCTATCCGACGCACATGCGGGCTGTCAGCACATAAAATCGCTAAACCTGCGCTGTTTATCTGTTCCACAAAGGTGAAAAAAGCAGCGAAAATCGCGTCTAAGCTACCATAATAATCCAGATGGTCATCTTCTACGTTGGTGATAACCCCGATATAAGGCCGCAACTTAAGAAAACTGCCATCACTTTCGTCGGCCTCGGCCACCAAGTATTCACCCCGGCCCAGCTTGGCATTGCCCCCAATATCGTTCAATTCACCACCTATCAACACTGTGGGGTCAATTCCTGCTCGCTCGAGCACCAGGGAAATCATCGAGGTGGTCGTGGTCTTGCCGTGTGCCCCAGCAATCGCAATGCCCTTTTTATCATGCATTAGCTCTGCAAGCATCTCGCCCCGCTGGATAACCCTGATGCCTGCTTTCCTAGCGGCCTCAAGCTCTACATTCCCGGCTGGAATGGCAGAAGATACCACCACCGCATCCGGCCCCTGGAGGTTAGAAGCCGCGTGGCCTATGTGGATGGTGGCACCCATGTCTGCTAATCTGTCAGTTATATCGGAGCGTTTAAGGTCAGAACCTGTAACAATATTTCCTGCTTCCAAAAGTACCTTGGCAATAGCGCTCATACCAGCACCGCCGATGCCGATAAAATGAATGCGGCGATTGTTGCTCGGCATTCAGGTTCTCTCCTTCCCAGATCCATTACTTTGCGCCGCGCGGCAGGCAACATTTTGGTGGCATCTGCATTTCAATCTATGCAGTGCTACCCAAAAGTGTTACCGACGTTGGCCTAGCCTTATTATTTCACTGGCTATCGTGTTCGCAGCCTGGCGCTGGCCGAGGGCACGCGCAGCACCAGCCATACGAACACGCTCCTCAGGTTGGTACAAGAGCTGCTCAATTTCTCTGGCCAAAACAGCCCCTGTCAAGTCCTTTTGCAGGATAAGCCGTGCAGCTCCACGGTCGGATAATAAACGAGCGTTGTATTCTTGATGATTGGCCGTTACGTAGGGGGAAGGCACCAGAATAGCAGGAACACCCCGGGCGGTAATCTCAGCAATGGTTGTAGCACCTGCCCGAGTAACTACCAAATCGGCTGCGGCCAGGGCATCTTCCATATTATAGAGATAAGGCCTTAGTAACATTTTCCCCGGCCCAAGATTAGCTATACCCGCTCGCTCTACTTTCTCCTCAATTGTAGCAAAATCCGCTTGGCCTGTCACCACGATGAGGACGTTACCCGGCTTCTTAAGGAGGGTCGGGGCTGCATCCAAGGCCGCCTCGGTTACCGGTCGCGCACCACGACTG
>JAAYHG010000319.1 GCA_012735455.1 Bacillota bacterium | reverse complement strand
GTTGGAAAGTCAGTGGCCTGCCTGGTGGAAGTGAATGTGGCAGGAGAGGTTAGCAAACACGGAATCTCGCCGGACGAGCTTGTTCACTTTTTGTCTTCTGTGTCCGCCTTGGAACACATCAGTGTGCGCGGCCTTATGACCGTGGCACCGTATAGCCACGATCCTGAGGAGGTTCGCCCTGTATTCCGTAAGCTGCGCGACTTAGCTTGCCAGGCGGCTGAGCTCAAGCTACCGCGGGTGAACATGACAGAGCTCTCCATGGGAATGAGCGGGGATTTTGAGGTGGCTATAGAAGAGGGCGCCACCATGGTTCGGATAGGAAGTGCTATTTTTGGTGCCCGTTCGCTGCAAAACTGAACAGGAGGAAGGTGATAGTATGGCTGCGAATCTAGTTGGTAAATTCCTCAACCTAATGGGGTTCGAGGAGACGGTAGTAGAAGAAGTGGTGGCTGAGGAAGAGGAAGTCCAGCTGGCACCAACCAAGCGCGAGCGGGGTCGGGCCAAGGTGGTGGGACTGCCTAGTGCCCCGAGCGGTAGCAAGGTGGTCATTGTGCAGCCGGAGAGTTTTGAAGCTGCGCAGGCCATTGCGGACCACCTCAAGTCTCGCCGCACGGTTGTTGTTAATCTTGAAGGGATGGATGAAGTTACCTCCCAACGCATTGTGGATTTTGTCAGTGGTGCTGCTTTTGCTCTAAACGGCAGTGTGGAGCGTGTTGGAGACGAGATTTTCCTGTTTGCCCCTAGTAATGTGGATATAGTGGCACAACACAAGGAGCCGGAAGCTGCAGCTTTTCCGTGGTTGCGCTAACCAGGATTGGAGGCATGAGAGTGACCACGAGGATTGGTTTTATCGGTGGCGGTGCTATGGCTGAGGCCCTCCTAAAAGGAATACTGGCTCAAGGTCTCGCCGAGCCCGGTGCTGTTTATGTTAGCGATATCAATAGTGACCGAGTGACGTATTTAGCGCAGACCCTTGGTGTAAAGCCAGCACGGGACAACCAGGCTGTCTTGGCTGTAGGGGACATAATCTTTCTTGCCGTGAAGCCGCAGGTGGCTGTCGAAGTTCTCTCGGCTCTGAGGGGTAGCTTCAGTGAGCGTCACCTGGTGGTTTCCATTATGGCTGGAGTACCGGTTTCTTATTTGGAGAAGTACCTGGGGGCAGCACGCCTAATACGGGTGATGCCGAACACACCCTGCTTGGTACAGGCTGGAGCAGCCGGTATTGCAGCCGGGAGTCGGGCCACGGCGGAAGACCTGGAGCAGGTAAAGAACCTCCTAAATGCCGTTGGGAAAGCCTTCGTTGTGCCGGAAAGCCTGCTGGATGCGGTAACGGGTCTCAGTGGTTCCGCACCAGCCTATGTCTACATGTTCATTGAGGCCTTGGCGGATGGCGGAGTCTTAGCGGGCTTGCCGCGTCCGGTGGCCCAGACTTTGGCGGCGCAGACAGTTCTAGGTGCGGCAAGAATGGTCCTGGAGACAGGGGAACATCCTGGATCACTTAAAGATAAAGTTGCCTCACCGGCCGGTACAACCATTTGCGGTATAGCTACCTTGGAGGAGGGCGGTTTCCGCGGGCTGGTGATAGACGCTGTAATGGCAGGTGCCGAACGGTCGGCAGAACTGGGTGCGGCGCGCAAGTAAAGCGGAGGTGACGGTTTGGCTCTCTACAGTCTTGTCGCTGCTCTTTTCGATCTTTACAACCTACTGATCATAATCCGTCTGTTGCTCTCTTGGGTAAATCCAGACCCTTACGCTGCCTGGGTTCGCTTCATCTACCAGGTAACTGAGCCTTTCCTGGAGCCGTTTCGTCGCTTGCTGCCGCCCGTGGGTATGGTGGACTTTTCGCCCGTTGTGGCCATCATGGTTCTTTCTTTATTCCGGCGACTAGTACTTAGTCTTGTTTACAACCTCGTAGTGTTTTAGTAGGAGGTCACTGCATGCTGACACCCCTTGACATTCAAAAGAAGGAGTTTCATCGTCGCCTACGAGGCTACAGCGAGACAGAGGTGGACGAATTTCTAGATCAGGTATTGGAGGATTATGAGCTTCTCTACCGTCAGAATACTAACCTCAAGGAAGAGGTTTCCCGGCTGCGCTCCGAGGTGGAGCGTTACACCAACCTAGAGGAGACCCTCAAGAATACCTTGCTGGTAGCCCAGAAAACAGCTGACGAAAACCGTGCCAATGCTGTGAGAGAGGCGGAACTGATTGTGCAGGAGGCCAAGGCCCAGGCTCGTGCCGAGGTCGAAAGGGGTAAGAGGACCTTGGCCGAGCTCGAGGCAGAGAGGCGTCGGTTGGAGGAGAAGCTGAGCGAGTATAAGGCACAGGCTAAGTCCCTGCTTCTTTCCGCAGTGGCTCTGCTCGAGAAAATACAAGCAGGCAACATGGATCTGGAGGAGGCAGGATTGAAGTGGAGAGAGAGCGACTCTGGCGGGCGCTGAGGGAGGGAGCACAAAACGCTGTCAGGACAATACTTGTTCTGGCTAAAGTAATGGTTCCCGCGACCCTATTGGTGACGTTCCTGGAGTTGTCCGGGCTGTTGCCGCAGCTGGCCAAGCGCTTTGCGCCGGCTATGGCGCTTCTAGGACTTCCGGGCGAGGCAGCCATAGCCCTGGTGGCCGGAAACCTGTCAAGTATGTATGCCGGGGTCGGAGCTATGGCTGCGCTAGAGCTTACAGTTAAGCAGCGCCTCATCCTAGCGGCTATGCTGATGCTGTCTCACTCCCTGCCACAAGAGGGAGCTATAGTGCTTCAGGCTGGCGGCCGGGCGCTGCAGGTGGTCGGGGTGCGGATACTAACGGCACTTGCCACCGGGATAGTCCTTAATATGTTCTTTTAGGAGGAGAGCTGTGCTGCTTTGGAAGACGTTGGTCCAAGGCCTGTCAGCTAGCTTTCTTGCCTTGGGCAAGATAGCATTAATACTCTTCCCTCTCCTTATCCTCATTGAGATTGCCAAAGAACTGGGCTGGCTCGATTGGGCGACAAGGAAAGTGGCCGGACTTCTGAGACGTCTAGAGCTGCCGGAACGGGCAGCGCTGCCGCTAGCGGCGGGAATCATCATTGGCCTTACATACAGTGCGGGAATACTCTTGGGTGCGGTGAAGGAGAAAGGCTGGACCGAGCGAGAGCTAACGCTGCTTTGGATCTTTCTTGGCCTGAACCATGCAATTATAGAGGACACAGCCATATTCGCCGCCCTTGGAATTCCAGCGCTGGCAGTGCTGTTGGTGCGTTTAGTGCCGACGGTCTTGGTTACCTGGGGCATGGCCAGGGTGTTAAAGTCCCAGGAGCTGACTGGGACAGGTGACGTGGATTGACTTGCAGCAAATGGGGCGGTATAATAACGCTAACTGTATAACAGACGATGATCGGGACAGTAAGCTTGCGGCGGCGGACAGAGAGCCGGGGTAGGTGTGAGCCGGTACGACGAAGCAGGCTGAAGATCACCCGCGAGTTGGGCCCCGAAACCTGGCAAGAAGGTAAGTAGGATGACCCCGGTTACCCGCCGTTATCGGTTTGAGTGGGTGCCTTTATGCGCTCAGATGGGTGGTACCACGGGAGATACTCTCGTCCCTCAGGGGGCGAGATTTTTTATTTGGTAAGCTATGGAGGTGTTATTATGGACTACTCTAAGACCCTTAACCTTCCCAAGACCAAGTTTCCCATGAGGGCAAACCTGCCCCAGCGTGAGCCAGCCATACTGGCCCGCTGGGATGAGATGGACATCAATGGATTAGTGCGTGGAAAAGGTCAGGGCAGGCCAAAGTTTATTCTCCACGACGGGCCGCCCTATGCCAACGGACACATTCACCTGGGTACAGCTCTCAACAAGGTGCTAAAGGACATTGTCAACAAGTACAAGTTTATGCGTGGGTTTGATACTCCCTATGTTCCGGGTTGGGATACCCACGGCCTTCCTATTGAGCACGCTGCTATCAAGAACTTAGGGCTGGACCGCTCCAAAATGTCGGCGGCTGAGCTGAGGCAGAAGTGTGCCGAGTATGCCCTGAAGTTTGTGGGAGAACAGCGCGAGGAGTTCAGGCGTTTGGGTGTGCGGGGTGACTGGGAAAACCCTTACTTAACACTCAAGCCCGAATACGAGGCTAAACAAATAGAGGTTTTTGGTGCCATGGCTCAAAAAGGCTTCATCTACAAAGGCTTGAAGCCGGTCTATTGGTGCACCACCTGTGAGACGGCTCTGGCCGAGGCTGAGGTGGAGTATCAGGAGGCCCCCTCTGATTCCCTATATGTCAAATTCCAGCTTAAGGATGATCCCGCCGGGAAACTCACAGCCCTGGCGCCCAAGGAGAAGATCTACTTTCTCATTTGGACCACCACCACTTGGACCTTACCGGCAAACTTGGCAATCTGTCTGAATCCGCGTTTTGAGTACGCACTGGTGGAGTCCCAGGGAGAGTATTACGTGCTGGCCCAGGAACTTATTGAGAGTGTTATGGCTGTGGCTGGACGACCGGTGGACCGCATCCCGGGTATGTTCCGCGGCGAGGAACTGGAAGGCATTGAGTGCTGGCACCCCTTTGCGGAGCGTCCTTCCCTCATTATCTTGGGTGAACATGTCACCTTGGATGCGGGTACTGGTTGCGTGCACACTGCTCCCGGCCATGGTTTGGAGGACTTTGAGATCGGTCAAAAGTATAGATTACCGATTTTGAATCCTGTTAACGGTAAAGGTGTCTTTACCGCCGAGGCCGGCCAGTTTGCTGGTATCCCGGTGCAGGAGGCTACAGAACCCATTGTTAGCGAGCTGAGAGAGCGAGGGGCCCTTTTGGCCTTCGGAACCATTAGCCACCAGTATCCCCACTGCTGGCGCTGCAAGAGTCCGGTACTCTTTCTGGCTACTGAACAGTGGTTCGCTTCGGTAGATGCTTTTCGGGATGATACCATCAAGGCTATTCAGGAAGTAAAATGGATTCCTGCCTGGGGTGAAGAGCGCATCAGTGCCATGGTGCGGGATCGTTCTGACTGGTGTATCTCGCGCCAGCGGCTGTGGGGTGTACCAATTCCCATCTTTTACTGTGAAAGCTGCGGCCAGGAACTGATTACTGCTGAGAGTATTACGGCGGTGCGTGACCTCTTCAGGCGCGAGGGTTCCAATGGGTGGTTTACTCACACGGCGGAAGAAATCCTGCCGCCGGGGACTAAGTGTGCCAAGTGTGGCCATTCTTCCTTCCGTAAGGAAACGGACACTATGGATGTCTGGTTTGATTCTGGTTCCAGCCACATTGCGGTTCTTGATACAACCCCTGGACTGGAGTGGCCCAGCGACCTTTACTTGGAAGGTAGCGACCAGCACCGTGGTTGGTTCCAGTCCTCGCTCCTCACGGCAGTGGCTGTTCGCGGTAGAGCTCCGTACCGTGCGGTGCTGACTCACGGTTACGTGGTGGACGGCGAAGGGCGGAAGATGTCCAAGTCCATCGGTAACGTCATTTATCCGCAGGAGATCATCGAGGAGTTCGGCGCCGATGTGCTGAGACTCTGGGTTGCCTCCTCGGACTTCAAGGCTGACATTCGGGTCTCCAGGGAGATTCTGCTCCAGTTGGCCGAGGTCTATCGTAAGATCCGCAACACGGCCCGCTTCTTGTTAGGTAATCTAGCCGACTTTGACCCTGCCAAAGACACCATACCTTACAGCGAGCTGGAAGAACTTGATCGTTGGGCCCTGCTGGCTTTAGCACGTCTGACAGAAAAGGTGACAGCTGCTTACGAGAATTACGAGTATCACCATCTCTACCATGCTCTACACAATTTCTGTGCTATTGACATGAGTGCCTTTTACCTGGACGTCATTAAGGACCGATTATACTGCAGTACCCCCACTGCTCGCGAGCGCAGGGCTGCGCAGACGGTTCTCTACGAGGTGCTCACCACATTGGTGCGACTTATGGCTCCTGTTCTTACCTTTACAGCAGAAGAAATCTGGGAGTACGTGCCGGACGATGGGACTAAGGAAAAAAGTGTGCAGCTCACAGCCTGGCCTGAGGTAAAGAGCGAGTATTTGGATGTGGAACTTGAGTCACGCTGGGAACAGCTGCTGGCTGTCCGGGCCGGGGTGGCCAAGGCGCTGGAAGCAGCACGGCAGGAGGGACTCATTGGTACCTCGCTCCGGGCTTGTGTGGACCTTTGGTTCCCGCAGCAGCTGAGCGAGACTTATACCCTGCTTAAGAAGTACGAAGAGTTCTTACCCACCCTCTTTATCGTCTCTCAGGTCAATCTCCACGGGCCTGAGGATGGGGCTGGATCTGAGACAAAGGAACTAGAGGGATTTGCTGGGGCAGGTTGTCTCGTCTCATTGGCAGCCGGAGAGAAGTGCGAGCGCTGCTGGATGTACCATGAAGGCGTAGAGGATGGGGTGTGCCCGCGTTGCCAAACGGTACTGGCTGAAACAATGGCGCAGTGAAAGCAGGAAATTAGAGAGGAGAGAAAAGAGCGGGGCCCCCCGCTCTTTCTTACAGGGAAAAAACTATGAGGTAGCGAAATCATGCGATACAACCATAAGCTTCGTCTCCAACGGGCATTCTAAAGGTGGAAGGAGATGAAGGCTTTGACGGTAAAACAAGGTGCAGAAGGCCTCCGAAACGAATTGGAAGAGAGACTGGACAGCCTGGCTCGTTCCTTGGATCAGGCGCGCATTGCCGAGTATGTGGCTATGCAGCAAGATACGCGCCGCCTGCTCTATCTGAACTTGTTGGCAGGGGTAGCTCGGGGCCTGGGAACAGCTATTGGTTTTACTCTGGTTGGTGCCTTCGTAATCTATGTTCTGCGCCAGATGGTGAGTCTTCCCGTCATTGGCATCTTCATCGCCCAAATTGTGGACATCGTAAACACACAGTTGGGGAGGACTTAGAATGGGGAATACCCGGCATTTACGTGCGCGACTGGAACGAGAGAAGAAGCGACTTCTAGACCAGGCCGAACGCATAAGAAAGCATGGCTTGGACGAATCCTTGGCAGGTTCCATCGGTGAGTTGTCTGTTTACGATAACCACCCTGCCGACATTGGAGATGAGACTTATGAACGCGCCAAAGACTTGGGGCTCCTGGATAACACCCAGGTGCTGCTGGCCAAGGTAGAGGAGGCTCTGCGCCGTCTGGATGAGGGCATCTATGGGCGTTGCGAGGTGTGCGGCGGAGAGATTGACAGGGCCCGGCTCGAGGTGCTGCCTTACACCACCCTCTGTCGCAGCTGCAAGGAGAAAGACGAATCTCGAGAACGTGCGCCGGGTGACCGTCGTCCTTTAGAGGAGGAGATGCTTGAGGAACCTTTCGGACGGTCCTTTCTGGACAACACCGATTATGTGGGCTTTGATGGAGAAGCTGCCTGGCAGGCCGTGGCCCGTTATGGCACCTCCAGCGGGCCGCAAGATGTTGGTGGTGTGGACTCTTACAATGACACTTATGTTAACTCCGATGAGCAGCGCGGTGCGGTGGAGGATGTGGAAGAAGTAGTGATAGAAGACAAGGAGGAATTGTTTGGCTGGGATCGACCAAGTCCGGACCGTCTTCGCCGCTATAGCTAGAAGTCACAGGGAGAGGAGAAAGCGAGGGAGGATGGGTTTTGTATATCTTTGCAGGAGCAAGTTTGGTGTTTTTGTTAGATCAACTGTGTAAACTGGCTGTACAGCGTTACCTTCTGCCGGGAGAGACGATACCTATTTGGCCAGGGGTATTTCACCTTACCTACGTGCAAAATCCTGGAGCTGCCTTTGGCATCCTCAAGTATCAGACAGGCTTCTTTGTGGCTGTTACGGTGCTGGTGGTAGCGGCTATCATTGTTTTTGCGCGCCGTTTAGGGCCCGGCATGGGGATGGTGCGTTTTGCGTTAGCCTTAGAGCTAGGTGGTGCCTTGGGTAACCTGATGGACCGGTTGCGCTACGGCTATGTGGTGGATTTCTTCGACTTTAGGGTATGGCCGGTATTTAATATTGCCGATTCCGCCATTGTGGTGGGCGTAGGGCTGTTGTTTATTTATCTACTGCGTTCGGAGGGGCGTTCTGCGTGAGCGAAAGAGGGAAGAAGTCACTGATCGTGGTGTCCTCAGAAGACGCAGGTGCCAGACTGGACGTTTTCTTAGCCGCTAGGCCCGAACTCGATCTCAGTCGCGCCCAGGCCCAACGCCTCATAGCTCAGGGCCTAGTGTTCGTGAACGACCAAGGTGCAAAAGCCAGCCTCAAGCTGGCTGCCCAGGACCAGGTTACAGTAAGTATTCCGCCACCGGAACCATTGGAGGTCCGGCCGCAAGAGATGCCCTTGAACGTCGTTTATGAGGACGAACACCTACTTGTGGTTGACAAACCCGCTGGGCTGGTGGTTCACCCTGCCCCAGGCCACCGAGAAGGAACCCTGGTAAACGCCCTCCTGGCCCACTGCGGTTCAGAACTGGCAAGAATCGGCCCTCTGTTAAGGTCGGGTATTGTGCACCGTTTGGATAAGGATACTTCGGGGCTCCTAGTGGTGGCCAAGAGTGCTGCTGCCTATCAGCAGCTGGTGCGAGCCATGAAAGCGCGTGAAGTGCAGCGCGTTTACTTGTGTCTGGCTCATGGGTCTATTAAGGGAGAGGTTGCCACTGTGGATGCTCCCATCGGCCGACACCACCACCACCGCAAGAAAATGGCAGTGGTTCCCGGAGGGCGGTCTGCCCGCACTCACATCAGGGTACTAGAGCGCTTTCACGACTACACCTATCTGGAGGTGACTCTTGAGACCGGCCGTACACACCAAATCCGCGTGCACCTGGCTTTTATCGGCCACCCGGTGGTGGGGGACCAGGTGTACGGCAGACTTCGCGAGACCCTGAAGCTAAAGCGGCAGTTCTTGCACGCCGCACGGCTTAGTTTCCTTCACCCAATAACCGGGGAGGGACTCAACTTTCAGAGCGACCTGCCCTCTGACTTGACTGAGACGTTAGAGCAAATCCGAGCTGACTGCAACAAAAAGTTCCAGCACGTATAAAAAAACCCTTGCGTGGCTGATCACTTTATGATAGACTTGTTCCAAACAAGATAGCCTTTAAGACTAGTCCTGTGAGGCTAGAAAGGAACCGGAGCGTGGCGCCTTCCTACTAGCTGTAGGAAGGCTTTTTAGGTAAGGGGGGACAATGGATGGTACTCAAGGAAAAAACACAGCTCATGGATGCCGATGCGGTACGTCGGGCCTTGACAAGGATTGCCCATGAGATTCTTGAACGTAACAAGGGCACAGAGAACTTGGTTCTCCTAGGTATTCGTACCCGCGGCTATCCCTTGGCGGAGCGCTTGGCCAAGAAGATCAAGGAAATTGAGGGTGTAGCCGTACCGGTGAGTCCCCTGGACATTACCGCCTATCGGGATGATGTGGTAGAAAGGGGCGAGGCACAGCCCAAAGGAGCTGTTGATCTGCCCTTTGGCTTGGCGGGGAAAAAGGTTGTCCTGGTGGACGATGTTCTATACACCGGGCGGACAGTGAGGGCGGCATTGGATGCGGTAATGGACCTGGGACGGGCCAGCGCCATTCAGTTGGCCGTGCTCATCGATCGGGGCCACCGAGAACTCCCTATCCGGCCTGACTTTGTTGGGAAAAACGTTCCTACTTCCCGTCGTGAGACAGTGGCGGTACGAATACAAGAGATAGACGGAGAGGACCGTGTTGTTCTCTTACAACCATAGCAGAGCTCCTTTAAGTCGGCCCTGTGAGGCTGGTAAGGAGAGGCTAAGATCCTAACCTCCTTACTGGCTGCGGCCGGCAAGGGGGTTTTTTATAAAGAACAATAAGGGAGGATTTTACATGCGGCGCATCATTGATGTGGAGGAAAGGCTACCGCTGGCAACAACTCTACCCCTCAGCCTGCAGCACCTGTTTGCAATGTTTGGCGCTACTATCCTGGTTCCGATTCTTACCGGTCTTAATCCTTCTTTGGCTCTTTTGGGTAGTGGGTTGGGTACCTTTACGTATATCCTGTGTACGCAGGGTAAGATTCCAGCATATCTTGGTTCCTCCTTCGCTTTTATCGTTCCTATTCAAGTGGCAACAAAGTACTACGGGGTATCGGCCGCGTTGGGCGGTTGCTTTGTGGCCGGACTGGTGTATGTGGTTGTTGCCGGCATTATCAAGAAAATCGGGACTCGTTGGTTGGATCGACTGTTGCCGCCAGTGGTGGTGGGATCTGTTGTTATCGTTATCGGGTTAGCTCTGGCAGGCACTGCTGTGGATATGGCGGGACTCATTCCTAAAGATGGCGAAACCATTAACCTGCTGGCTTCCCCTAACGTATGGACGTCCCTGTTTACTCTAGCTGTAGCTGTGATAGGTTCTATGTACTTTAAGGGTATTCTGAGCGTAATTCCGATTCTCGTGGCTATCATTGCCGGTTATGTCTTTGCTTTCACCCAGGGTTTGGTCGACTTGACTCCGGTACTGGAGGCCAATTGGTTTGCGTTACCTCCGTTTGAGACCCCCAGCTTCTCTCTACCTGCGATCCTACTGATTGCTCCTGTGGCGGTAGTGAGTATAACTGAGCACATCGGCCACCTCCTGGTTACCGAGAACATTG
>JAAYHG010000318.1 GCA_012735455.1 Bacillota bacterium | reverse complement strand
GTAATCAGGATAAAGGGCACCGGGTTTGTGCTGTGGGCCGTTTGTGGCTCGCCTGTAGTCGGGTTTATCATCTCTTCCGCATTGCCGTGATCCGCGGTCACAATGATCGCCCCACCCAGGGCCAAGACCTCTGGCACCACCCGACCCACACAGTCATCCACAGCCTCAACGGCACGTACAGCCGCCTGGAGGTTACCGGTGTGCCCAACCATATCGGCATTGGCGTAATTGAGGACCACCAGATCGTACTTGTTCTCCTTCAATTCCGTCAAGAGGGCATCGGTAACCTCGTAGGCGCTCATCTCAGGCTTAAGATCGTAGGTGGCCACCTTAGGCGAGGGGATCAAGCGGCGTTCCTCCCCAGGAAAGGGTTTTTCCTCGCCTCCATTAAAGAAGAAAGTAACGTGGGCATACTTCTCTGTCTCCGCAATACGCAACTGCCTAAGTCCCTGCCTGCTCAGATACTCACCCAATGTATTGGCAAGGGATTGGGGAGGGAAGGCAACTGGCGCTGCTATAGTCTCGTCGTACTGGGTCAAACAGACAAAATGAACCTTGGGAGGGGTCGGACCACGGTCGAATCCGCTGAAGTCCGCATCTACAAAGGCGCGGGTGAGTTGGCGGGCGCGGTCCGGACGGAAGTTAAAGAAAATGACCGCGTCTCCTTCTTGGACCCGTCCCCGCGGCGCGCCATTCCCAGCCAAGATCACTGTGGGACGCACGAATTCATCGCTCTCTCCGCGTTCGTAAGCCTTCTGCACCGCCTCCTGGGCAGACATTGCCGTTTCTCCCTGCCCCGCTACCAGGGCTTTGTAGGCCAAAGCTGTGCGCTCCCAACGCTTATCCCGGTCCATAGCCCAATAACGACCGCTCACAGTAGCTACGCTGCCACAGCCAAGGGCCTCGAACTTCCTCTCTAGCTCCACAAAGTAGCGAGCGGCACAGGTGGGAGGAACGTCGCGTCCATCTAGGAAAGCATGCACATATACCCTCTCTAAACCTTGAGCGGCAGCCAGCTCAAGGAGTGCATACAGATGCTGGATGTGACTGTGAACACCGCCATCGGAAAGAAGACCGATAAGGTGCAGGCTATGCCCTTGCGCCTGTTGCATCACGTCCACGAGAACTGGATTCCGATAAAACTCTCCCTCGCGAATAGCACGGCTGATACGGGTGAAATCCTGATAAACAATACGGCCCGCCCCCAGGTTAAGATGCCCTACTTCAGAGTTCCCCATTTGGCCCTCAGGAAGCCCCACCTCTTCGCCAGCCGCACCCAGTAGTGTATAAGGATACTTTTCTTTATATAGATCTATGTTCGGCGTTCGAGCCAGGGCTACAGCGTTGCCTTCTCTGCCCTTCCCCTCACCCCAGCCATCCATGATAATGAGAACCAACGGTTGTGGCACAGCTGTCACCACAAGGGCCTCCCTTTCTTCAGATTACCGCCGCGCTGCCTGCACAATGGCTGCAAAATCCACAGCCTTTAGGCTAGCCCCTCCCACTAAGGCCCCATCGATACCATCCTGGTGGAGAAAAGAAGCGGCGTTTTGAGCGTTAACACTTCCGCCATACTGCACCCGCACCTTCTCCGCTACAGCATTGCCAAAGCGAGCAGCGACCTCAGAGCGAATAACAGCAGCCATGGTAGCAGCGTCCTGGGGTGCGGCAGAGTGCCCGGTCCCAATGGCCCAAATGGGCTCGTAGGCAATCACCAACTGGGCCACGGCAGCGGCAGAGAGCGGGGCAAGTGCAGCCGTGAGCTGCCTGGCCACCACCGCCTCCTCCTGGCCAGCCTCACGCTCGCTCAAGGATTCTCCCACACAGAGTATAGGACTCAGTCTAGCCTTGAAAGCTGCCATCAGTTTTCGCGCAACGTCCTCGTCTGTCTCCCGTAAAATGGTGCGTCGTTCTGAATGGCCAACAATCACATAGCGAACGCCCAGGTCTTGCAACATCAGCGGTGAAACCTCACCGGTGAAGGCCCCATGCTCCTCCCAAAAAAGGTTTTGCGCGCCCAGTAACACGGTGGTCCCGACAAGAATCTGCCCCACCGAATATAGAGCCGTGAAGGGCGGACAAACAACTACCTCTGCCCCGGGGTCCGCCGGAAGCCGCTCAGTCAGCTCCTTAGCTAACGCCACGGCCTCACCTACGGTTTTATTCATCTTCCAGTTGCCAGCGACAATAGGTATCCGCATTTCTGTCACCTTCTATTTGTCTTGAAGTGCTGCCACTCCTGGTAGTTCCTTGCCCTCTAGAAACTCCAGGGACGCTCCACCTCCGGTAGAAATGTGGGTCATGCGTCCAGCCAAACCTAACTTTGCTACAGCCGCAGCCGAGTCTCCACCGCCTACCACGCTGATGGAACCAGAGTCGGCGATGGCCTGGGCAACAGCCTGGGTACCAGCGGCAAAGGGGGGCAGCTCGAACATCCCCATGGGCCCGTTCCACAGTACGGTACTGGCACCAGCTATGGCCTCAGAATAAAGCTTCCTGGTGGCAGGTCCGATGTCCAGGCCCATCTCTGCAGCTGGGATCGCACTTACAGGCACCACTTGACTTACAGCTTTGTCTGTAGCCTCTTGAGCTACCACGACATCCACTGGTAGCAGCAGTTTCACACCCCGGCTCTCAGCCACCTGCATAATCTCTTTGGCCACCGGGATCTTGTCTTCCTCTAAGAGCGAACGCCCAACACCGTACCCCTGGGCAGCCAAGAAAGTAAAGGCCATGCCACCCCCAATAATCAGGGTGTTCACTTTAGGCACCAAGTTGTTCAAAACCTTGATCTTATCAGAAACCTTGGCCCCACCAAGAACAGCAATGAAGGGCCGCTTCGGTTCCTCTAGTATGCTGCCTAGCATCCTGATCTCTTTTTCCATTAGGAATCCCGCTACAGCCGGGAGATGCTGGGCCACACCGGCTGTGGAGGCATGGGCACGGTGAGCAGCACCGAAAGCATCATTCACGTACACATCTGCCAGACGGGCGAGACCGGCGGCAAAGTCGGGATCGTTCTTCTCCTCACCCCGATAAAAGCGGATGTTCTCCAAGAGCAGCACCTCACCCGGAAGCAAAGAGTTGGCCGCCCGTTCCGCCACTGGGCCCAAGGCCTCGTTCACCTTCTTAACCGGGCGTTCTAGGATTTCCTCCAGGCGGCGCGCCACTGGATCCAATCGCAGTTCGGGAACCACATTGCCCTTAGGGCGCCCCAGGTGTGACACCAAGATCACCTTGGCGTCTTGTTGGATTAAGTACTCAATTGTGGGCACCGCCGCCAAGATACGGGTATCATCGGCAACCTGCCCACCTTTCAAGGGGACATTAAAGTCCACCCTTACCAGAACCTTTTTGCCACTCACAGACAGGTCGCGCAGGGTCTTCTTAGCCATATCAGTACCTCCCAGACCCACCTAGTCAGATGCCCTTCTTGCCCATGTAAGCAATAAGGTCAGCACAGCGGCAGGCATAACCCCACTCATTGTCGTACCAGGCCACCACCTTAACCATGTTGCCAATGGCCATGGTCAAGGGAGCATCGAAAATAGAAGAATAGGAGCTGCCCCTAAAATCGGCCGAAACCAGGGGCTCGTCACAGTAGCCTAAGATACCTTTGAGCTCACCCTCCGCTGCCGTCTTAAAGGCAGCGTTAATGGCTTCCACCGAGGCCTCTTTTTCCACCTCCACTGTGAGGTCGGTAATAGAAACAGTGGGTGTGGGAACCCGCAAGGCAAAACCATTGAGTTTACCCTTAAGCTCAGGCAGTACCAAGGCCACCGCCTTAGCTGCACCTGTGGTGGTAGGGACAATGGAAAGAGCGGCAGCACGGGCGCGGCGCAAGTCCTTGTGGTTGGCGTCCAGGATGACCTGGTCGTTGGTGTAGGAATGTACCGTGGTCATGAGGCCCTTCACAATACCAAACTCGCGCTGCAGAACCTTGGCTACTGGCGCTAGGCAGTTGGTGGTGCAGGAGGCGTTGGAGATAATATGATGCTTGGTCGGATCGTAGGTATCCTCGTTTACCCCCAGGACGATGGTGGCGTCCTCACCCTTGGCAGGGGCTGAGATGACTACCTTCTTGGCACCGGACTTCAAGTGATGCTCTACCTTGTCCCTTTCTCTTAGTTTACCTGTTGACTCAAGTACCACCTCAGCTCCTACTTCGTCCCAGGGGAACGCAAAGGAATCGCGGATGTTAAAGGTACGGATCTCGCGCCCATCCACCGCAATACCGCTTTCTGTAGCAGTAACCTCCTGGGCCAAACGCCCGTACAAGGAATCATACTTCAGGAGGTGAGCGGACATAGCATTGTCACGCACCCCATTAATAGCCACAATTCCCAGGTCGGGATTGGACAGGGCCGCCCGGAAAAACAACCGTCCAATACGACCGAAACCATTGATAGCGACTCTAACGCTCACGTTAGTCTCCTCCTCATGTATTAATCGATAGTCTGATAGTCTTGTGAGCTTAGACAGTTCTACGCCTTCCTTGACCCTCCTTCCACTAGAGAAAGCATCCTCCATAGCGCCCCTTCGTCGGTAACTAAGGTGAGGGGCGGAAACTTATAAGACAAAACAGAAAGCATTGCTTCTGCTTTACTGGAACCACCTGCTACAGCGACAACCTTATGGATACGTTGGATATCCTCCAATTTGAGTCCGGTGCTAGGAGTTACATAAACAATCTCGCCCTGGCGGTTAAAGTAGTAGCCGAAGGTCTCACCTACTGCACCCAGCTGTTCCAAGAGTTCCAGCTGATCAGGGCACAGGTGCCGACGCCGGGCCATAGTTTGAGCAGCCCCAATACCCAACAGTAGCACTGAGGCCGAGCGCACCAGGTCTAAGACCTCCTTGATCTCTGGTTCCCTGGCCACCGCAGCCGCCGCCTCGGCACCTAGGCTGTCAGGCAGATGCAAGAGGCGGTAATTGGCACCTAACTTGGTGGCAATGGTGGCGGCGATGGTACCCGCCTGTTTGCTTAGATCCTCGCCCATCCCACCACGCGCTGGTACAACGGTAACACTTCCCCGGAAGCTGGCTGGAACCACGGCCTCAGCCGCGGCAGCCAGGGTGGTACCTCCTGAGACAGCCAAGACCATACCTGGGGTTAGGATGGATTTTAAGTACCGAGCTGCTGCACGTCCCATGTCTTTGCGTACCGTCTCGCTACTGTCACTGTCCCCGGGAACAGCAATGACCCGTTCCAAGTTTAGGTAACTTGCTAGGGCAGCCTCACCACGGGTAAGATCCTTGAGCTCGCGCACGTACTGGGCCAGGTCCTCTACCACCACAGCACCACTTTCCGTAAGACTCATGCCCAAACCGCTGGACGAGATAAGACCCTGGTCCCTTAAGAACAGCACCTCCCCTCGGAGCTTGCGCTCACTCACAGCTAGCTCTTGGGCCAAAACCCGCCGCCCCACAGGCTGCAGCAAAGAAATGGTGCGGAGAATAGTATACCTCCCACATAGGACGTCTATCAATTCCGGTACTAAGCGTTGCTGCAGGTCTGCTAGCGCCCGCAACGTACCGCCCTCGCTCGTGGGGCAATTCTTGTCCCACTGGTATATAACTCGTCCCGCAGCAGGCAAAAAAATGCCTCCTTCCTATGCCCTATAGTATATTCTTTCCACCACGACAAAAATCCTGCTCAGAAAGCAGGTTTTTGTCTTTTTTTTATCAAAGTCTTAAAAGCGCCGTCGTGCTGATGACGGCGGTATCCTGGCTTCCGAGCGGTACTTGGCTACGGTGCGTCTAGATAAATTGATGCCGCGCTGTCGCAAAATATCCGCCATTTGTTTATCGCTCAAAGGCCGAGCCGGGTCCTCGTCGGCCACCAGATCCGCGAGTAGCCGTTTTACTGATTCGGCCGCGGCGGCGGTGCCATCAGCTCCCTCAACGCCGCTGCCAAAGAGAAAACGCAGAGCAAAGACTCCCCGGGGAGTTTGAATATACTTCCCTGCCGTGGCTCTGCTCACCGTGGATTCGTGAACACCAATCTCATCTGCAACCTGTCTTAAGGTTAAAGGCTGCAAATGGCGCACCCCGTGGTCAAAAAAGGCACGCTGTCGCCGCAGCAACGCCTCTACAATGCGATAAATGGTTAGGCGCCGCTGTTCAATGCTCTTGATGAGCCAGAGGGCAGAGTTGAGTTTCTGCTCCAGGTAGCGCTTTGTATCTGTGTCACAACTATCGTTGGTTAGCATGCCCCGGTAGAAATTATTCACTGTTAGACGGTTGGCGATAGCATCGTTAACAAGGATCACATATTCCCCTTCTACCTTTTCTACCACCACATCCGGAATCACGTAGTGAATTCCATCACCCGACGCAAACCTGCGGCCTGGTTTGGGGTCTAGAGTACGAATAAGGTCGCGAATCTCCTGCACCTCATGGACAGAAAGGTGCAGCTGCTGTGCTACCCGCGCCACGCGTCCTTCAGCCAGATCGCGCAGGTAATACTGGATCACGTCTCTTACGGCCGGGGTCAGACGGCCTAACACCCTGGCTTGGATCAGGAGACACTCCTCCAAACAGCGGGCCCCTACCCCCGGCGGATCCAGAAGTTGCACCTTGCGCAGCACCTGCAGTACTCGCTGCAGAGGAAGCTTGAGGGCGCAGGCAATCTCACTGGTACTGATTGTTAAGTAGCCGTGTTCATCTAAATTACCAATGATAAAAGCACCAATGTGTTTCTCAAGCGGATCAGGCGCTATCAGTTCCCATTCTTGCAACAGATACTCGCTTAGAGTGGTCTCCTGACTGACAAAATTCTCCCAGGACGCACCCTCTTCCCTCTTCACCGGTGCGGGTGAAAAACCCAAGTCGCTCTTGTCGCGAAAATACTCAGCCCAATCCGGTTCTGTTTCTGGTTCGTCCGTCTTGGTGCTATCATCGGCAAGATCGAGAAACGGATTCTCTTCTAGTTCCTTCTGCACATAATTGATCAATTCCTGGATGTTAAGTTGCAGGATGGAGATAGCCTGACGCAGCTCCTGAGTCATTATTAGCTTCTGTGTCTGTTCCAGGGTAAGACTAAATGTCATACCCATACCCTATTCCCCTCTCCCTAACGCTCTCCGTGACGTGACTCGCTCAGCTCGCCGCGTTTCGCATTTATGATTACTATGTTCGCCACACAAGGTCGGAAACCCTGCTTGAAGCGTAATGTGCTACGCGGCGAAACTGTGGAGTTCTCTATTTCTAACACTATTCACCTTGTAAACCAAGAGAACCTCTAATCTCTGAGACGCTCAGCCAATTCTTCCAAACGGCGCAGGCGATGGTTAACCCCTGACTTGCCCAAAGTGGGGGTGAAATAAGCCCCCAGTTCACGTAGCGTTGCCTCAGGAAACTCCAAGCGAAGACGGGCAATCTCTCTGAGGGGCGGGGGCAGAGCGTCAAACCCCACTCGCTCCACCAGATAACGGATGCTCTCTACTTGTCGAACAGCTGCGTCTACCGCCTTGGTCATGTTGGCCGTTTCGCAGTTTACTAAACGGTTAACCTGGTTGCGCATACCCTTTAGCACGCGGATATTCTCAAAATCCAACCGGGTACGCACAGCACCCACTAATGTGAGGAAGCTAGCTATTTCATCCCCTTCTTTAAGGTAAACCACCTGTCGTCCCTTCCGTTCCACTCGACGCGCCCGCAGCCGGAAAGAGCGCAGCAGGCGGATCAAGTGGCTGGCATGAATACGATTACCAGTAACCAGTTCCAAATGGTAGGCCCGCTTTGGATTGCTGATCGAACCCGCACCTAAGAAAAAACCTCGGAGGTAGGCCTTGCGACAGCATTCCTGTTGAGGTACAACCGACTGTACAGGTGTGTCACCTAAATTAAGGAAACCCAGATGTTCAAGAAAGGCTTTTATCCCCTCTTGAGCTGACAGTTCCACCATATAGAGGGTATGCCTGTGCATACGGCGCCGCCGTCCCGAAACTAGCACCTTGAGGTTTGAGCACGCTTTCAAGAGCCGATAAAGGCAGCGCGCCACCGCCGCGCTCTCTGTAGTGGCCAGTAACCGCAGTCCCTCCTTGCCTGCCTCCAACACGGCCGCTGCCCTAAGTAGCCCTAGCAGTTGGCTCTCTACGCAACAGGACTGCTCTGGCTCCAAGCGGCTCAGCTCTTTTTTCACCCGCAGGGAGAATGTTTCCTCCACCCGCTCACCCCCTGGTACTGTTTTTCGGACTCCGTGCCATGATCTCCAAAATTGCCCGGCTCAAGCGAGCCGGATCATGCCGTGCCACCTCCTCTTCGGCCAGAAGGGGCGCCTCTTTAAGCTGCACCCCAAACCGGGCCAAAGAGCGCCTGCTTATCTTGACCGGCTCGGCCCCCTCACGGCGATAGCGGCTAAGGAGCTCCGGTGCTACCCTCTGATTATTGGCCAGTACCCAGTCCACAATGCCTCTGCCGCCGTGCTCAATAAGCGCCTCTACGTGGTCGGCCACTGTATAGCCCTCGGTCTCACCCGGTTGGGTCATTACATTGGCTACGTACACTTTAACAGCGGAGCTGGAACGGATGGCCACTGCTATATCTTTGACAAGAATATTCGTTATGACACTGGTGTATAGGCTGCCTGGCCCGAGAACACTCAGATCCGCCTTCTCCAAGGCTTGAATTGCCTCTGGCAAGGGTTGGCAGTCCGCTGGATCAAGACTAAGTCTCCGGATTCGCATCCCGGGCCGTACAATGTTAGTCTCTCCCCGCGCACGCCTGCCATTGGTATACTCTGCTTCTAATGTTACGCTGCTCAATGTGGATGGCAGAACACGGCCCCGCACAGCAAGCACGCGGCTGGTCTCTTTAATGGCCAATTCGAAGTCTCCCACCACTTCCGTCATCGAAACCAGGAACAAATTGCCAAAACTATGCCCTGCGAGACCTGTTCCTCCCTTGAAGCGATACTGAAACAGTTTTTCCATGAGAGGCTCGGTATCAGCCAGAGCTACCAGGCAATTGCGAATATCGCCTGGAGGAAGCACTCCCAACTCATCCCGAAGCCGTCCGGAGCTGCCACCCGTGTCCGTAACAGTAACAATGGCAGTGATATAATCCGTATACTCCTTAAGACCTCGCAACAGGGTAGAAAGGCCGGTGCCTCCCCCTAACGCCACTACCCGCGGCCCTCTCCGACGCTGGCGCTCCTCGCTGAAAAAACCGACCAGACCTGTCTCACCACCCCTCTTGGTTGGCAGGTGGCGCTTGATCTGCCGCCAGACTAAGAAACCGGCGGCCAAGCTCAGGAATATACCTACAGCGAGGAGGGTAATTCCAAGCCAATCCGGCCAAGCCATGACTTGGGGCGGAAGTAAGGGTGCCAGTCCTAGGGAAACAGCGGTCAGCCCCAGAACAAGAGCCAACAGGGCACCCATTACTCCAGCAAATCCTTTTTAATATCTCGGTGCTGCAACAAAACCCGGTGGTTGTCGGCCCTGAGCATCTGCGCCAGTTCTTCTGCAATAGTCACGGAACGGTGGCGGCCACCCGTACAGCCCACTCCTATCACCAGGCTTGTCTTCCCCTCTTTAATAAAATGTGGAATTAAAAACTCGATTAGGTTGTGGACCTTGGTGAGAAAATGCTTGGTCACCGAAAACTTAAGGACATATTGGCGTACGACCTCTTCTAACCCTGTATGCTGACGCAGTGACTCCACGTAGTAGGGATTAGGGAGAAAACGCACGTCAAAAACCAGGTCGGCATCCAAGGGAAGGCCTCGCTTAAAGCCGAAAGTAACAATACTTATCAGCAGGCGTTCCAGGTCCTCCCCTTCGGCAAAAATGGTACGCAGTTCCTCTTTCAGTTGGGCTGGCGTCATCCATGTAGTGTCGATGATGTGCGTCGCCCGGCCCTTGAGCTCCTCCATTCGCGCCCGTTCGGCGGCAATCCCATCTAGGACACGCCCCTCTGGAGCCAAGGGATGCCGTCGCCGCGTCTCTTTAAAGCGGCGCACCAAGGCATCATCCTGAGCCTCAAGAAAAACAATATGGTAGCTGATACCCATCTTCTTCAAAGTCGCGAGGCTTTCAAACACGTGGTCAAAAAAGCCTCCCCCCCTGGCATCAATGCCCAAGGCCACCTTATTCACCTGTTCCCGGGACTGGAGACACAGCTCGGCGAACTTAGGAATAAGGTCCGGGGGCAGGTTATCCACACAAAAATAACCTAAATCCTCCAGCACTCGCACAGCAGTCGATTTACCTGCTCCTGATAGCCCACTGACAATAACAAAGCCCTGCGTGCTCATCCTACCACCTCCCTGCGCCCTATCTCCGGCTTACTGTTTCCCTGGCTACCGGCAGCCGTCCCTTGCCGCACACCTTCCTTTGCGTTAATGATTTGGTCTGCCTTGAGGCCCAGTGCCTGGGCAACAGCGACCCCTGCCTCCAAGCGGCCAACCTGATTCGGGTCATGGGCATCACTGCTAATAGCAAAGCGCACGCCCTCGGCAGCAGCCACCTCTACAAACCTTCGGCTAAGAAAACCATGGGCGGCATTTATCTCCAGTGCCGTGCCCCGGGCTCGGCAGGCCCGGGCTAGGGCCCGTGTATCAATATCCAGTTTCCAGCCCGGGTGGGTAATGATATCTATTCTATGGCGCTCCACCGCATTTACTAAGGCGCGGGTATTCAGGATGCGTGCCCAGCGGTTAACGGCAGGCACAAACCGACCCAGCGCATTGATTCCGATTATTCCGGCCACATCCCTCATTGTCCGTGGCTCAACGGTAGGGTGCAGCCCTACCAGGACAATATCAAGCTGCGCCAGAACCTCGTCCGAGACATCTAGGTCTCCCTTCAGGCTCACCACATTGGCCTCTACCCCCGCCAGCACCTGGAGTTCCGGATAATGGTGTTCCAAGGCACGCAGCTTAGTCTTAATGGTGAGCAAGACCTCTTCCCGCTTTACTCCCATACCAAAAAGGGTGGCCGGACCGTGGTCGGTAATAGCCACACTCATGAGGCCACGCTTCTTGGCAGCTTCCAAGTTGCCCCTCATGCTGCCTCTCCCGTGGCTGTACTCGGAATGGGTATGGTAGTCGGCAAAAACCTCAATACCCATGTGCTTAGCCTCCCCTACATACAGCTGGAACTAGTATAACCGGAGGCCAAGCTTCATCCTTACAGGATAAACTTCTCTATTACTAGCGCCACCCCGTCCTCTGTGTTCCTAGCAGTGATGTAATCCGCCCGAGCCTGGACCTCTGGGGGCGCGTTCGCCACCACTACCCCTAACCCGGCCAAATCTATCATCTCCAGGTCGTTGTAG
>JAAYHG010000317.1 GCA_012735455.1 Bacillota bacterium | reverse complement strand
TGCATGGATCAGATTGTAAACCAAGCCGCCAAGATGCATTACATGTTTGGCGGCAAGGCAATTCAGCCAATAACTATCCGGACTCCGGTCGGAGGTGGCATGTCAGCAGCAGCTCAGCACTCGCAGAGTTTAGAGGCCTGGTTTACCCACATTCCGGGTTTGAAAGTGGTTATGCCGGCCACTCCGGCGGACGCCAAGGGGCTTTTGACGACAGCCATTCGCGACGATAACCCGGTACTGTTCTTGGAGCATAAGTCACTTTATCCGGTTAAGGGAGAGGTACCTGAAGGTGAGTACACGGTACCGTTTGGCAGGGCGGCCGTCAGCCGGGAGGGTAGCGATGTCACCGTTGTGGCCACAGCCTACATGATAACCAAGGCCCTGGAAGCGGCCGAAAAGCTGGCACCGGAGGGCATTAGCCTGGAAGTTATCGATCTGAGAACGTTGGTGCCGCTGGATGAGGAGACAATCCTTTCTTCGGTGGAGAAAACAGGGCGCGTAGTGATTGCGCAGGAAGCTGTTACTCGCTCCGGTTTTGGTGCTGAGGTGGCGGCTGTTATCGCCGAGAAGGCACTGGATTATCTAGATGCCCCGATCAAGCGGGTGGGCAGCAAGTTTGCTCCAGTACCGTTTGCACCGGTACTAGAGAAATTCGTTTTGCCTGATACCGAGGATATCGTAGCAGCGGTGAAAGAATTAGTATAGTAGGAGCCCACAGGGGCTCCTTTCCTAACCGCGGTAAGAGGTGGGAAAGGAAGGATATTGTGGCACACGAAATACTCATGCCCAAATTGGGACTTCTTATGACTCAAGGGACCATTGATACTTGGTTGAAGCCTAATGGTAGCCGAGTAACTAAAGGGGAAGCCCTCCTTGAGATCACCAATGACAAAGTCACCAATACAGTTGAGGCCATGGCTGACGGGGTTCTGCACATTACCGTAGCTGCAGGCAACACGGCCCCGGTAGGTCAGGTGATTGGGTACCTATTAGACGAAGGGGAAGAAATGCCAACTGCCGCAAGCGGTGCTTCTTTTCCTGCATCCCAGGCCAAAGAAGCAGCAGAAGTTGCGGCACCGCCCCGTGCCTCCAAGGAAATCAAGGAGACCCGCGTCAGGGCAACGCCGGCTGCTAAACGCATGGCACGGGAAAAAGGCGTTGACCTGGCCCAGGTGACCGGAACGGGCCCCGAGGGACGCATCACCGAGACCGACGTGGAGAATTTTCTTGTCCAGAAAGCTCCCCCTTCGGCGGAGCAGGAGCAAAGGTTAGCGGTGAAGGCTACGCCCACAGCGGCTAAGCTGGCTCAAGAGTTAGGTGTGGATTTGACTAAACTGACGGCAGAGCGGCGTTTGACCAAGGAAGACGTTCTGGCTGCTGTTGTGACTTCTGAGGAGAGCACAGACAGAAGGGTGCCACTGGCTGGGATGCGCCGCGTGATTGCTCGTCGGATGAAGGAAAGCTGGAGCCTGGCTCCCCACGTGACTATTAACATGGAAGTTGATATGAGCCAGACCAAACGCATCCGGGCAGAGCTCAACGAATCTGTGGCCCCAGAAGAAAAGGTTTCCTTCAACGATCTCATCATAAAGGCGGCAGCCTTCGCTCTCACCAGATTTCCGCCGGTTAACGCTACGCTGACTGAAAGCGAGATCATCTACCATGAGCACGTACACATGGGTGTAGCAGTGGCCCTTGAAAATGGCTTGATTGTTCCTGTGGTACGGGACGCGGACAAGAAGCCTATCTATGAGGTGGCAAGAGAGACTAAGGAGTTGGCTGAAAAAGCACGATCAAACCGGATTAGCCCGGACGAGGTCACCGGTAGTACCTTCACAGTGACTAACCTCGGGATGTACGGCGTAGATGACTTTACGCCCATCATCAACCAACCCGAGAGCGCCATCCTGGGTGTAGGCGTTATCAAAGACCGTCCTGTAGTTGTGGATGGAGTAATCGAGGTCCGTCCTGTCATGAAGCTGAGCCTCTCCTTTGATCATCGCCTGATAGACGGTTCGGTAGCGGCGGAGTTCCTCGGACTCGTGCGCGACCTCTTAGAGAAACCGTACGGCTTAAGGATGGAACTGCTGTAAGAGTACTGACTAAAGGGTGGTTAAGATGAAGCTGGCAGGCAAGGTGGCTTTAGTAACGGGTGGTGGTCGCGGTATCGGTAGAGGCGTCGTAGAGGTGCTTGTCCGCGAGGGAGCTAGGGTGGCCATAGCCGAGGCTGACCGGGTTGTTTGGACGGCGAACCAGTACTGGACAAAAGAAATCGCCGGTTATCAGGCGGCCAAGGCGTTGGCAGCAGAACTTGTGGCTCAGGGTGCAGAGGTTATTGCCATTGAGGCCGATGTTACAAAAGTTGCCGAAGTAAAGGCAATGGTAGCCGCCACTTTGAGGAAGTGGGGTCGCCTGGATATCCTGGTTAACGCTGCCGGGGTTATAACCGTGAACCCAGTAGAGGCTCTGACAGAGGATGAATGGGACAGTATCATGGACACCAACGTAAAAGGGACTTTCCTCTGCTGTCAAGTGGTTTTGGCGCAGATGAAGCAGCAGGGTGGCGGAAGGATAGTCAACTTTGCTTCCATCGCTGGTAAAGAAGGTGCGCCCGGGTTGCCACACTATTGCGCCTCTAAGTTTGCCGTGGTGGGTTTCACCAATTCCTTGGCCAAGGAGGTAGCACGGGACAACATCAGCGTGAATGCAGTTTGCCCCGGTGTAGTGCCAACCCAGATGTGGGTGCTGCTGCGGCGTGCCTATGCATTGCCCGGTGAATCGGAAGACGAAAGCTACCGCCGTACAGTAGAACGGCTGATTCCACAGGGCGTGGATCAGACGGCTGCGGACATGGGTGAAGCGGTACTGTTTTTGGTTACCAACGATCACATCACCGGGCAGGCACTAAATGTGGACGGGGGAGCTCGGTTGTTCTAGGTAAGCCTATTCCAACGTAAACTGAAGGGAGGAGAAAAGCGTGAAAAAACCCATCTTTACCAAGGTCCTACAGGTAGCGGTGGTGGTGCCAGATTGCGATGCGGCGGTGAAAAAATACGCCGACGAGTACGGTATCGGGCCCTGGCAGATCATGGAGTTCAATCCTGAGACGGTAAAGGACATGATCATCCGGGATGAGCGTGTTGACTATGCTATGCGGTTGGCTGTTTGCGACATTGGTGGTGTACAGTGGGAGATCATCGAACCGAAAGACGACAAGAGCATTTATGCAGAGTTTCTGAAAAAGCACGGCCCCGGCCTGCACCATGTGGCCTTTGGTACTGACGACTACGATGAGACAATGAGGTTTGCCCGAGAGAAAGGGCTGATCGTGCTGCAGGCGGGAACCTGGGGTGGGCTTACCTATACCTACCTTTCAACCCAAGACGATCTAGGTGTAATTGCCGAGATCTACAGCGGCACCGCGGATGACTCGGCTCCGCCACCGGATGCAGTGTATCCGGAAGAATGAGCTCGCCAGAAGAATAGATTTGCTTGTACCCTCCGATTTGTTGCTTCCCTCTGGGAAGGGCAAACGTTAGGGTTGGGGGAGCAATCCCTTGGCCTGCCGCTAAGCAAAGGAAGGTACCCTTTCGCAAGGAAGGGTACCTTATGCTTTTCGGGCGGCAAGGTTGCTGCCAGGGTCGGTAGAGAGACTACCACAGGGGCCGGGTAAGGGAGTGAAAACATGCTGCCAAAAGAACCGGGTGAGAAGGAAGTGCAGGAGCTTTGTGCGGGTCATCCACAGCATCCTGGAGAGCTCCTAGCACTGCTGCTGGAAATACAAGAGATTTACCACTACCTGCCGCCCACGGCGATGAAGGAGGTGGCCCGCTACCTGGCGGTGCCCGAGAGCCAGGTCTATGCTGTTGCCACCTTCTACAAGGCGCTGACACTTAAACCACAGGGGAAGAAGATCATTAGGATCTGCCAGGGAACAGCCTGCCACCTGCGGGGCAGTAGTGAGGTGCTGGAGACCATCAAAGAGGTCTTGGGCATCGCCCCGGGTGAGACCACCACAGACGGCTGTTTCACTTTGGAGACAGTAAACTGCTTAGGTGCCTGTGCCTTGGCTCCAGTGGTCATGATTGGAGACGAAACCCATGGCCAGATGACCCCGGAGAGAATCAGGAAATTGCTACAGGAAGTGTCGACATGAAGCTTATGAGTAGGGAAGACCTGTATATTTATCGGGAACAGCTCCTGGCACAACGCGATCCGGACAGCAAAACGATTTGGGTATGCGGAGGGACGGGTTGCCGCGCCAATGGCAGCCTCAAAGTACTGGCCGCCCTGAGGGCGGAGGTGCAGGCGCAAGGCCTGGCTGGGAGAGTTAAGCTGGAGCTTAAGACATCAGGGTGCCACGGTTACTGTGAGCGAGGCCCTATCGTGATCATTGCGCCTCGGAACGTCTTCTATCAGCGCGTCCGGCCGGAGGATGCTGCAGCGATCATAGAAGAGACTGTGTTTCGTGATAGGTTGGTACGGCATCTCTTATACCATGATCCGGCGACAAAAACAGCTATTCCTAATGTGGCTGGAATCCCTTTCTACCGCAGACAGGTGCGCATAGCTCTGAGGAACAACGGTCGCATCGATCCTGAAAGCTGTGCCGACTACATTGCTGCCGGCGGTTATGCTGGCCTGGCGCGAGCGCTTTTTGAGCTCACGCCGGCAGGGGTGATAGAGGAGATCAAGCGCTCTGGTCTGCGCGGGCGTGGCGGCGGGGGCTTTCCCACCGGACGCAAATGGGAAATCTGCCGCATGGCAGCAGGCCAGGTGCGCTACGTCATAGCCAACGGTGACGAGGGTGACCCCGGTGCCTTTATGGACCGCAGCATTATGGAGGGAGACCCGCACAGCGTCATTGAGGGTCTAGCCATCGGTGCCTACGCAGTGGGTGCTACACAGGGGTTTATCTACGTCCGGGCTGAGTACCCCTTGGCCGTAAAGCACCTGGAGCGTGCTCTGGAAGAGGCGCGTGCCCTTGGGCTCTTAGGCGAAAACATCTTGGCTAGCGGGTTTTCCTTTGATCTGAAGATTAGCCGCGGTGGAGGTGCCTTTGTCTGCGGCGAGTCCACGGCCCTTATGGCCTCTCTGGAGGGGAGACCGGGCGAGCCGCGGGCCAAGTACATCCATACTACGGAAAAAGGACTCTACAATCAGCCCACGGTGCTAAACAATGTGGAGACCTGGGCCAATGTCCCAGAGATCATCAAGCGCGGTTGGGAGTGGTATACCAGTCTGGGGACGGAACAGAGCCGGGGTACCAAGGTGTTTTCTCTGGTTGGTAAGGTGAAGAACACGGGGCTTGTAGAGGTACCCATGGGGACCACTTTGCGGGAGATCATCTACGACATTGGCGGTGGGATAAAGGGTGGCCGCCAGGTAAAGGCCGTTCAGACTGGAGGGCCTTCCGGTGGCTGCATCCCGGCGGAGCTGCTTCACCTCCCGGTGGACTTTGAGCAGTTGGCGGCCGCCGGGTCTATGATGGGCTCGGGTGGCCTTATCGTGATGGATGAGCGAAACTGCATGGTGGACCTGGCGCGCTACTTTCTGCAGTTTCTGGCAGATGAGTCCTGTGGCAAATGCCTCCCTTGCCGGGAAGGAATCCCGCAGTTGCTTCGCTTGTTGACAGACCTTGCCCTGGGGCGTGGACAGAGGGGCGATCTGGAGCTGGTTGAAAGCCTGGCGTGTGGGCTTCAAGAGACCGCCCTTTGTGCCCTGGGCAAGACCGCTGCCAATCCAGTGCTCTCCACCCTGCGCTACTTCCGCGCCGAATACGAGGAGCACCTGAACGGGTTCTGCCGGGCTGGGGTCTGCCGCGGGCTCATTGACTACTACATAGACCCCGTGTTGTGACGTGCTTGCGGTGCCTGTCAGCGGGTGTGCCCCACCGGTAGTATCTGGGGCGAGCGCGGTCAGGTGCACGGCATCGTGTCTGCCAGCTGCAGCCGCTGTGGAGCATGTGTGGAAGCCTGTCGTTTTGCTGCTATCGGGGTTAGACGCTGCGCATCCCCAGCTGAAGAAGAAACGAGGCGTAAAAATGAGCACTAAGCTTGAACTCAAGGTTAACGACAATGTTGTTACAGCAGAACGGGGGGAGCTACTGCTGGATGTATTGCGGCGGGCCGGGGTTCTTGTGCCCACCCTGTGTGAGCACCCGGGCTTGGAAGGGGTAGGGAGCTGTCGTCTCTGCCTAGTGGAGGTGAACACCGGGCGTCGGAGTCAACTGGTAGCCTCTTGTCTCTATCCGGTGGAAGGGGAGCTGACTGTACTTACAGATAGTCCCCGGGTGAACGAGGCACGCCGCTTTGTTCTCACCCTGCTCCTGGCTCGATATAGCGATGTTCAACTCATTGAAGAGCTGGCGCGCCGCTACGGGGTAAAGCCCGTTGAGCGTCTGCAGGCTGAGCCAGCGGACTGCCTGCTTTGCCTGCGCTGCGTGCGCGCCTGCGCTGCCCAGGGCAACGGGGCTATTGCCACCTGCCTCCGCGGCCGAGAAAAAAGGGTGAGTCCACCCTTCGATGAGCCGCCTGCTGATTGTGTTGGCTGTGGGGCCTGTGCGGAGGTTTGTCCGCTGGGAGCTATTAAGGTGGAGGAGGGTGAAGGAAAGCGCCGCATCTGGGGCCGGGAGTTTACCTTGGTGCACTGCCAGAGCTGCGGGGAGCCATTCGCCACACGGGAGCAGTTTGACTATCTGAGGAAGCAGCCCCCAGATCTCTTAGTAGAGGAAGAGCTCTGCCCCCGTTGTCGCAAGCTGGATCAGGCGCTGCGTATCAGCGGCAGCACAACATGAGGGAGGTGAGATGAGAAGGAACCTTTTTCCAATACTGCTGGTTTAGGAGAGGAGGAACAAGAGTGGCTAATGTCTTGTTAATCAACCCGGAGCGTTGCACGGGCTGCGGCAGCTGTGAGTTGGCGTGTTCCTTCAACCATGAAGGAGAGTTTCGTCCCGCTGCTGCTCGCATCTCGGTGTTGCGTTTCGAGGCAGGGATTGCCGTGCCGCTGACCTGTCTGCAGTGCGATGAGCCTTCTTGTCTGAAGGTCTGCAAGAGTGGGGCCATCAGCCGTGATGAGGCCACCGGCGTGGTAACGGTGGATGGCGACAAGTGCATCGGTTGCCGCATGTGTGTAATAGCGTGTCCCTTTGGCAACATCAACTATAGCACCAAAGCCAAGCAGGCCATCAAGTGTGATCATTGTGCGGGAG
>JAAYHG010000316.1 GCA_012735455.1 Bacillota bacterium | reverse complement strand
GGTTTTTCTTCTGGGGCATGATGCTGGAACCAGTGCTGTAAGCATCGTCCAGCTCAATAAAACCAAACTCCTGGCTGGACCAGAGAATAAGCTCCTCCGCCAGCCGCGACAGGTGCACCATAAGAATGGCTCCAGCCGCGATAAACTCAAGGATGTAATCCCGATCGCTGACGGCATCCAGGCTGTTCTCGTACAAGGCCGCAAAGCCGAGCTCTTGTGCCACCTGCTCCCGGTCAATGGGGAAGGTGGTACCGGCCAGCGCTCCTGCCCCCAGCGGCATCAGATCTGCTCGCTCCCGGCAGTTCAAGAAGCGAGCCCGGTCCCGCTCCAGCATCTCAAAGTAGGCCAGCAGGTGGTGCGCCCAGAGTATGGGTTGGGCATGCTGCAGGTGCGTGTAGCCGGGAAGGATCGCATCCTGATTCTCCCGCGCTTTCTTCACCAGCGCTCGCTGGAGTTCTCGGATTAGCTCCACCACCCGGTCAATCTCCCGCCGCACCCAAAGGTGGGTATCCAGGGCCACCTGGTCGTTGCGGCTTCGCGCCGTGTGCACTTTGCCTCCTACAGGACCCACTTTTTCTATCAACCGGTGCTCAATATGCATGTGGATATCTTCAAACTCGTGCGAGAAGGTGAAGCTGCCGCTTTCAATCTCTTCGCGGATCTCCTCCAGTCCCCTTTGAATGGTCGCCGCCTCTTCTGCTGTCAAGACTCCTACTTGGGCCAACATCTTAACATGGGCCAGGCTACCGGCAATGTCCTCCTGCCACAGGCGCTGGTCAAAGGAGATGGAGGAGTTAAACTCCTCCACCTCTCTCGCTGTATCTTTACCGAAACGTCCGCCCCACAGCTTCATGCCTGCAAACCCTTCTCGGCCCTCAAGAGGCCCTGGATTGTAAGCGGTAGACCATAAAGGTTAATGAAGCCTTCAGCGTCTTTTTGGTTGTACACGGCATCGGCACCAAAGGTGGCAAAGTCCTCACGGTACAGGCTGTAGGGAGATGTGCGACCAGCCACTTGGACACTGCCTTTATAAAGTTTCAGGCGCACGGTACCGGTGACGTTGCGCTGAGTACTATTAACAAAGGCATCCAGCGCCTCCCGGAGCGGGGTAAACCAAAGCCCGTTGTAGACCAGCTCTGCATACTTGACCGCTACCAGTTCTTTGTAGTGCATGGTCTCCCGATCCAGGGTCAGGTACTCCAGGTCACGGTGGGCAAAGGTGATTAGCGTCCCGCCCGGAGTCTCGTAAACACCCCGGGACTTCATCCCCACCAGGCGGTTTTCCACCAGGTCCACCCGACCCACACCATTAGCACCTGCAATTTCATTGAGTCGTGTCACTAACTCTACTGGCGGCAGCTGCTCACCGTCCACCGCTACTGGTTCGCCCGCCTCAAAAGTGATCTCCACATAAGTAGGCTTGTCCGGTGCTTTCTCCGGAGCCACAGTAAGTTTGAACTTATCCTCCTGGGGCTCGAAGTCCGGGTCTTCCAACACACCGCCCTCGTAGCTGATGTGCCAGAGGTTGCGGTCCATGCTGTACGGCTTGGCCTTGGTAACCGGCACCGGAATGCCGTGGGCCTCGGCATAGTCAATCTCATCGTCCCGGGACTTGATGTCCCATTCCCGCCACGGAGCAATAATCTTAAGCTGGGGCGCCAAGGCTTTGGCCGTGAGTTCAAAGCGCACCTGGTCGTTGCCCTTGCCGGTGCAGCCGTGGGCAATGGCATCTGCTCCCTCCGCCAGGGCAATTTCAACCAGCCTTTTGGCAATGGCGGGGCGGGCAATGGCTGTACCCAGGAGGTACTTGCCCTCATAGACAGCTCCGGCCTTCACCATGGGAAAAACGTAGTTCTTGACAAAATCGTCTTTGATGTCTTCGATATAGATTTTACTGGCCCCGGTCTTGATAGCCTTTTCCTCGAGGGGGTCCAACTCCTCGCCTTGGCCCACATCCGCCGCCATGGCGATAACCTCACAGCCGTAGTTCTCTTTGAGCCAGGGGATAATCACCGAGGTGTCCAGGCCACCGGAGTAGGCCAACACCACCTTTTTCAGCTTTCCCATCCAACGTTTTCCTCCTTACAGGTTTCGTCTTCCCGTTTCCATAATTATAAGCTAGTCAGTATAGAAATGCAATCCTCACTAAATAAGTCGGCCCTTCATATGCTAGGGGTGCAAAGGATAATCCCAGTTGGAGGAGGAAAGGCCGTGAATCCAAACCGCGAGTTCAACGAACCCTGTACCTTGGATCCACGTCTAATTGCCCTGCGGGAAGACCTTATCGGTGAGCTGCAGGCAATTAATCAATACCAGATCCATGCCATGGAAGCCGCGGATCCTAACCACCGCGCCCTCTTTTGCCACACCATGAACGACGAGAAGCATCACGTAGCCGAGTTTATGAGCGCCATCATGATGATTGACCCGGTACAGCGCCACTTCATGATGCAGGCGATGGGACACATGCCGGGCATGGGTGGACCAGGAAGCGGTGGCGGTATGGGTAGACCTGGCATGGGTATGCCCTTCACTAGCAAAAGCGCTGGTGATAAGAAGGAAGACAAGGAATAGTACCCCGTAATCCCGGGAGGGAGCCTCTTCCCGGGATGACTTTTTGCGCTAAGAAAAACCTGCCGATTGGCAGGTTTAGCAGTGTTAGAACTTGTTTCCAGCTGTCTTTACGTACTCTTCCTGGCTTTCCTTCCTCTGCTCGGCTTTGCACTCGGAACACAGGCCATAGAACTCAACTCGGTGGGACCGAACCTCCCAACCGTGTTCGCGGCGTACCTTCTCTTCCAGCTCCGTACACACAGGTATGTTTACATCCAGTACCCGGCCGCAGTTCATACAGCTAAAATGGTAGTGCGGCTCTGGATTACCATCGAAGCGGCTGTAAGTGCTGCCGAAGTTCAGTTCCATAATCTCACCCATGTCCCGCAGTAGATTCAGGTTGCGGTAGACGGTACCCAGACTCACATTAGGTACACGCTTGCGTACCTCTTCATAAATCCAGTCTGCTGTAGGATGAGATTTGGTGCTTCTTAGAACCTCTAACACCACCCGGCGCTGGCGCGTAGAACGTCGCCGCAGGTGACTACTCGCCTCCTCTTTCTTGCGCATCGGGCATCACCTCAGATACAATAAAAGTTACTAATATTATACCACATCTGGAGGAACTGTAAACCTGTCCGATGGTGCGGTGGAAAAAATTAGTGGGGATTTGAACAAGTACACCTTCAGTCTATATCCACCCCGTGCAACCAGTGCTGAAAGAAGGCAGCCAGGTCGCGGCCGCTTTCTTCTTCCGCCACCTGAATAAAATCAGCCGTGGTTGCTGTCCGGTAAGCGTAGCGCCGATTGTAGGCCCG
>JAAYHG010000315.1 GCA_012735455.1 Bacillota bacterium | reverse complement strand
GCTTGAGACCTACCGCAGTTACAACGAGGCCCGACACGATGCCGCGACCACGCTCATTCCCGGAGTGCGCGAGACGCTGGCAATCCTCAAGGAGGCTGGAGTCACTTAGGCCGTGGTTACTTCCAAGCGGCGCAATCTAGCCTGGCGTGGTCTGAGGTTGTTTGGTCTCGACCAGTACATGGCTGTTGTTATTACCCCCGAGGATACCACCCGCCACAAGCCCGACCCGGATCCTATCCTGAAGGCCCTGACATTGTTGGAAGAAAGTCCGCGGCACAGCTTGATGGTGGGTGACAGCCCGTTTGATTTGGCCTGCGGTCGTAACGCTGGTGTCAAAACGGCAGCAGCGCTCTGGAGTGCGCTGCCAAGAGAACTGCTCCTAGCTGAAAAACCGGACTTTCAACTAAGAAAGATAACAGACCTCTTGGACCTCTGTCTACCGCTGAACCGGGCTGCTCGGGTGTAGCAGCAGTTGGGTAACCAAGAATTAAGGTGCCTGGCCGGTGCAATTGTCACGGGCCAGGCACTTTTATTTGAGAGTCGGGGCTATGGTTCTAGGGCAGGATGCGAGGCCATAGAATGAAGCGGAAGGGGGAGAGCGGCGTGAAGGTGTTTTATTTTCCCTGGCCGCGGGTCGTGGTGGGGGCACTTATTGTCAGTTTGGCCCTGAGCTTGGCTGTAGCAGAATCGGTCACACGGCTTATCCCTGCTTTGGCAACCAACGAACGGCTGGTTCCCATCTACTCAGTGGAGACGCCGGTAAAAAAGGTGGCAATCTCCTTTGATGCAGCTTGGGGTGCGGATAAGACAGGGGAGCTCTTGGACACCTTAGAAAAATACAATGTCAAGACAACTTTTTTCCTAGTTGACTTTTGGATGGAGAAGTACCCAGAGATGACAAAGAAAATTGCGACGTCGGGCCATGAGATCGGTAATCACTCGGCCACGCACCCGCACATGAGTCAGCTGAGTGAGGAGGAGATTCGACAAGAACTTATCCGCACCAATGAACGGATAAAGGAGCTTACCGGGCAGGAACCGCTTCTCTTCCGCCCACCCTTTGGTGAGTACAACAATCTGCTGATCCAAACGGTGGAAAAGCTCGGTATGCTTACCATTCAGTGGGACGTGGATTCTTTAGACTGGCAGGACCTTTCTTCTACTGCTATCGTGGAGCGTGTCTTAGACCAAGTAAAACCCGGCTCTATTGTTTTGTTTCACAACAATGCCTTGCATACCCCTGAGGCTTTGCCCACTATCATCGAAAAGTTGCAGGCGGACGGCTACCAGATAGTTCCTGTCTCTGAACTTATTTATAAAGACCATTTTTACATTGAAAGCCACAGTGGTAGGCAGCGTCCTAAGTCAGGTCCGCGCCCGGTTTAGGCTTCAGTCCCTCGCTTCCGAAGGATGGTTTCTTTAGAGCGGGGGAAAACTATCCTTGCTGCTACTTGACAATAAGAGGTGGGGCTAATGAGTAGGAGACGTCGGGGCAGCGTGATGTCCGATCGCCTCAAATACGAATTAGCCGAGGAGCTCGGAGTAGCCGAGACGGTGCGCGACGGCTACTGGGGCGATGTGTCCTCCCGTGATTGCGGTAGCTTGGTTCGGCTTGCTATTGAGCGAGCTGAGAGAGCACTCGCAGACCAGAATAACAAGTAGCGGCGGCGGGGCTAACTCGGAAGCGAGTTAGCCCCAAGGTCTTCCTGGAAGGTAACTAAGCTTTCTTGACCTTAATTCGGATCATGGCCGGCAGGGAAAAAGTGAGCATTGTCGAACTTCTCCAGTAAGGAGGTGGAATGAGTGGCTGTATGGCAGTGCAGTAAGTGTGGCTTTGAAAAGGAAGGTCGGTGCAAACCCCAAAAGTGCCCAGACTGTGGTGAAAAAGGTTCGTTCACCAAGAAGGAAGGGGGCAAGTAAGGGTGATCAAGAGCCTGGCTGAACTCTTAGAGCGGGCCAGGGAATACGGTCCGCTGCGGCTGGCGGTGGCCGCGGCGGAAGATAGTGAGGTATTGTTGGCGATCAAGGCAGCACAGGAGCTAGGAATCGCGGAACCAGTGTTGGTAGGCAAAGAAGATAGGACAAGGGTTCTTGCTGAAGAGATTGGCGTGGATCTTACCGGCATAACAGTCATTAATGCGGATCAGCCCGCACAGTGTGCTTGGCAGGCGGTAGAACTGGTGAGTTCAGGACAAGCAGACCTCTTGATGAAGGGCCTAATAGCTACTGCAGATATCTTGCGGGCGGTTCTGGATAAGGAAATAGGCCTCAGGACAGGACGCATTTTGAGTCACGTGATGATTTACGAGGTTGCGGGGTATGACCGCTTGTTTTTCCTCACGGACGGTGGCATGAACCCGGCCCCTGATCTGAAACAAAAAGCGGATATTGTCGTCAATGCCGTGCAGACTGCCCACGCCTTGGGAATTGCCCAGCCTAAGGTGGCCGCGCTAGCTGCGGTTGAGGTTGTAAACCCGGACATGCAAGCCACCCTGGACGCTGCTGCTCTGGCGCAAATGGCAGCGCGGGGTCAGCTTAAGGGCTGCATTGTGGATGGCCCGCTGGCCTTGGACAATGCTGTGGACGAGGAGGCGGCAAGACATAAGGGCATCGTAAGTCCGGTGGCAGGACAAGCCGATATACTCTTGGTTCCAGATATAGAGGCCGGAAACGTCTTAGGCAAGGCCTTGACCTACTTCGGTAGAGCCAAATCGGCTGGTATTGTGGTGGGTGCACGAGTACCAGTGGTGCTGGTTTCCCGGGCCGATACTCACGAGGCAAAATTACTCGCCATTGCCTTAGGTACAGTAGTTGCTCACAAAAGATAAAGCTAGGCCAAAAGAAGTAATTGTGCCCGAACAGAGGAGAAAAACTCCTCTGTTTTCTCTCTTCTTAAGAGGAAAAAAGCTTGTCGTTGCCGAAACCTAATTTCGAAGCATGGTAGGACGGTGGCGGGAAATCAGAATTCTGGGAAAGGGGGAAATAGGAATGAAAAAGTTCCTGTCAGGGGACGAGGCGATAGCGCGTGGGGCATTTGAGTACGGCGCTACCTTTGCCGCGGCTTATCCAGGGACTCCGAGTACGGAGATTATCGAGAATATCTTGCCGTATAAGGAGATCTATGCCGAGTGGTCCCCAAATGAAAAAGTGGCCCTAGAGGTGGCCATTGGTGCCTCTTTGGCCGGTGCTCGCTCACTAGTAGCCATGAAACACGTGGGCGTCAACGTAGCAGCCGATCCCCTCTTCACTGCCGCCTACACCGGAGTAAATGGAGGACTGGTTATAGTATCTGCAGATGAGCCCAGCCTCCACAGTTCCCAAAACGAACAGGACAACCGCAACTTCGCACCCTTTGCCAAGATCCCCATGTTAGAGCCCAGTGATAGCCAGGAGGCAAAAGACCTGGTAGGCGAGGCCTTCCGGATCAGCGAGGAGTATGATACACCTGTGCTCCTTAGAATTACCACCAGGATCGCCCATGCCAAAGGCCTGGTAGAGTGCTACGAGCGGCAAGAGGTGGAGGTAAAAGAGTACAAGAAGAATGCCGCCAAGTACTGTATGGTCCCGGCTAACGCCAGGAAGCGGCGGGTTTTTGTGGAAGAACGGACGCGCCTTCTGTCAGAGTTTTCCGAGACCTTCCTGTACAATCGTATCGAGTGGGGCGACAAGAGTATCGGTATCATTACCAGTGGTATCAGCTATCAATACGCGAGGGAAGTTTTTGGTGCCAAGGCCTCTTATCTTAAACTTACCATGACTTGGCCCCTGCCGGAAAAGCTCATGCGTGAGTTTGCTGAAGGGGTAGAGAAGCTATATGTGGTAGAGGAACTGGACCCCTTTCTGGAAAACCAGGTCAAGGCCATGGGGATTCCTGTTATCGGAAAAGAGCTACTGCCCAATATGTTCGAGTTCACGCCAGAACTCCTGCGCCAAAAATTCTTTGGCGTCGATCCAGCCAGCAACCCAGTAACAGAGGTGGAGATTCCACCACGGCCACCAGTCCTTTGTGCCGGTTGTCCTCATCGACCTGTCTTCTATATTCTTAAGAAGCACCGGGTGCCGGTGATGGGGGACATTGGTTGCTACGGCTTGGGTCTGCAACCACCGTTGGAGGCGGTAGATACCACTGTGTGCATGGGTGCCAGTGTGGGCATGACCCACGGCTTCCAGAAGGCCAGTGCTTGGAACGGCGTACCACGTAAAGTGGTGGGCGTAATCGGTGACTCCACCTTTTTCCACGGCGGCATGACCGGTGTGGCGGATATGGTTTTTAATAATGGCTCAGGTGTTATTGTAGTTTTAGACAACCGCACTACAGCAATGACGGGCCATCAGCCTCATCCCGGAACCGGAATCACGGGCAAAGGAGAGGTGACTGACGAGATTAAGATCGAAGACGTGGTTCGCGCCCTGGGTGTCCGGGATGTCCAGATTGTGGACTCTTACGATCTCCAAGCTGTGGATCAGGCAGTGCGTCATGCCCTGGATTTTGACGGCCCTTCGGTGGTTATTTGCCGCCGGGCCTGTGCACTGCTCAAGGGCCTGCCAGATTTAGGTAAGGCTGTGATCAATCAAGAGCAGTGCACTCGATGCCATGCCTGTCTCCGCACAGGCTGCCCGGCCTTGGTAAGCCACCCAGACAAGAGCGTTACCATTGATACCAATGCCTGTAACGGCTGCTTTGTTTGTGGCCAGGTTTGCCCCGTTGGCGCCATTGAAAAGGTGGGGGGTGGCGAGCGTGGCTAAAGTTACCAATGTTCTCCTTGTGGGTGTCGGTGGCCAAGGTACCATCCTGGCAACCAAGGTTTTGGCTGGTGTTCTGCAAGATGAAGGGTATGACGTCAAGATGTCCGAGGTACACGGCATGTCCCAACGAGGGGGTAGTGTGGTCAGCTTTGTCCGTTATGGTGACCGGGTGTACTCACCCTTAGTAGAGCAGGGGACAGCCGATCTCATCCTAGCTTTTGAGAAGTTAGAAGCACTGCGCTGGCTGCCGTACCTTAAAGCCGAGGGTACCATGGTGGTGAACGACCTGGAAATATTACCAGCCCCAGTGCTCTTGGGTAAAGCCAGCTATCCCTACAATGCTCTGGAGATATTGGCGGGCAAGGTACGGGAGCTTGTTACTGTGAAAGCTGCTCAGTTGGCCGAGGAAAAGGCTGGTAACGCCCGCACCCAGAACATTGTGCTTCTTGGTGCCTTGGCCAAACGTATGGGAATCGCCCCAGGTACCTGGGAAAGGGTCATACGCGCCAGCGTTCCACCCTAGACGGTGGAGGCCAACCTTAAGGCCTTCTGGGCGGGGTGGGAAGGACTCTCCGTGTAATCTCAATCATCGGAAGCAAAATGGTTTAAGACAGGCGGATCCTGCGGGGTCCGCTTATTTTGTCACTTTCTGGTCAATTTTTCCACGCTGACCGTGGTCTAGCTGCACTGGTACCGGAATAGGAATTCTAGAGAAAAGTAGCAAAGGGAGGTGTACGGGGATGGAGATACCGCGGGTGCGAGCTAGAATACCGCGTGCTTTGGGGGATGCACGTGAGTACCAGCGGGCGGCACGGCTTATTGTGTTTATTGTTCTTTCTGCCCTTGGGGCGATGGTAAAGGTGGGGAGTCCCCTGGGAGCAGTTACATTGGATGCGGCGCCTGCATACTTTGCTGCCTTGGCGTTTGGCTGGGGGGAGGGGGCGCTGGTAGCAGGGTTAGGGTCGCTTCTCAGCGCCTTGATCTCCGGTTTTCCCCTAGGGGCACTGGTGCACGTTTATGCGGCGGTACAGGCTGCTTTGTGGGCCACGTGCATGCGCCTGGCTTATGAGCGGGGTGGACCGGTTTAGGCCATGCTCACTACCACTTTCTTGGCCGGAGTTGTGGCGGCGGCGCTTTCCTGGCCACTGGGCGGTTTGGCTTTGGTGACCAATTCCCTAGCCCCATTTATTCTTGCCGCGGCTCTCAACGTGGTGGTGGCGACAGCACTCTTCGTTGTCTTAATACGTAGCAAGGTAGTCTATGTTCGACGTCATCGTTAACAACAATTCCGCCGCCCGGGGATGCCCGGGCATTTTTCTTTTCCCGCCCACCTCTTCTGTTGACGGCGAAAAAGGCAAATAGTATAATTGAAGAAACCCGATGGTGGGGTCCTGTTTTGTTACTTAAGGAGGTGACGCATGTGCCCAGCTACGAATTCGTCTGTCGTGAGTGCGGCGAGCGCTTTTCAACTATAATTCCGTACAGCAAGAAGAAAGATACTCGTTGCCCAAGGTGCAAGAGCCAGGAGCTAAAAGAGGTGTTTGGCCTCGGTTATGTAAGCTCCGGTGGAGGAGGTAGTTTGCCTGCTACCGGTTGTGGCTGAGGTGTTTAGAGAATAAGAGAACCGTTGGTTCTCATCAGGCGTTAATTTAGCCCCGATTCGGTTTCTTAAGCCGGTTCAAGAGAACCGGTTTTTGTTTTCTACTGGCGATCTCCTACGATAGGCAGGAAGTATGTATCTTACCCAGAATATGAAGAGTGTCTATTGACATTACAATTGTTGCGCGTTAGAAAGGGGGCAACACAATTGACGAAAGATATCCGGGTCTTGGCTATTAATCCTGGTTCCACTACAACGAAAATTGCTGTTTTCGCCTGCGAAAGGCTGCTCGTGGAAAAGAAAGTAGAACATCAGGATGCAGAGCTTAAAGAGTACAAAAAGGCCACCGATCAGTATGAGTACCGGTTACGGCTGGTCAAAATGGCCCTGGCGGAGGCGGGCATCGATCTGAATTCGCTTGCAGCGATAGTGGGACGAGGCGGCATTTTGAAGCCGTTGGCGGGCGGAACGTATGCAGTTAACGAACAAATGGTCGATGACCTTATGCAGCGGCCCGGGGCGGATCATGCCTCCAACCTGGGGGCAGTAATTGCTTATCAACTGGGTCGTGACCTGGGTATCCCGGCCTTTATCGTGGATCCAGTTGTGGTTGATGAGTATGAAGATGTGGCTAGGCTCTCCGGTCACTGGGAGGTTGACCGTCTCAGCCGCTCCCATGCCCTTAATATG
>JAAYHG010000314.1 GCA_012735455.1 Bacillota bacterium | reverse complement strand
GTGGGGGATGTAGTCATTGGCGGCGAAGAAGTAGTGGCAATTGCCGGTCCCTGCGCCGTGGAGAACGAAAGGCAGCTCCTAGAAACCGCCCAGGCTGTCAAGGCGGCCGGTGCCCGCGTGCTGCGCGGCGGAGCTTTTAAGCCCCGCTCTTCCCCTTACAGTTTTCAAGGCTTGGGGGAAGAAGGCTTGCGCCTCCTGGCGCTGGCCCGGGAGGCGACAGGGCTCCCCATTGTCACAGAAGCATTGGATGTCCGCACCCTGGAGCAGGTGGCAACCCACGCCGACATGATTCAAATTGGGGCCCGCAACATGCAGAACTTTGAACTCTTGCGCGAGGTCGGCGCGCTAAGACTACCGGTACTCTTGAAGCGCGGCCTTTCTGCCACCATTGAGGAGTGGCTCTTGGCAGCAGAGTATATAATGCACGAGGGCAATGAGCAGGTGGTTCTCTGCGAACGCGGCATCCGCAGTTTTGAAACCGCTACCCGCAACACCCTGGACCTGGCGGCCGTTCCCATGCTGCACCGGTTGTCACATCTGCCGGTGATAGTGGACCCATCCCACGCCACTGGCAGGTGGCGTTTGGTTGAACCTCTATCACTAGCGGCAGTGGCTGCAGGAGCAGACGGCCTCATCATAGAGGTTCACCCCAATCCAGCTGAGGCCCTCTCAGATGGTCCTCAATCCCTCACCCCCACGCGTTTCGCAACACTACTGCAAAAGCTGGCCCCCCTAACGGCAGCCATGGGCCGCAGCGTGAGCCATCCAAGCGGCGTGATGCCACAATGAGACTGGTGCAACGCATGGCCTTGATCGGCACCGGGCTCATAGGTGGCTCTCTGGCGCTGGACTGGTTGGCAACAGGGGCTGTAGCGGAGGTGGTGGGATGGGATATTGACACCGCTACGCTCACGCTGGCCCTAGAACGTGGGATAATCCAGTATCAGGCATCCTCACCGGAGGAAGCAGTACACGAGGCTGAGCTGGTACTCGTGGCCACACCAGTACAGGCTGCTTGTGACCTGGCTGCTCGCCTTGGCCCGATCCTCAAGAGGGGACAGGTCATAGCTGACGTGGGCAGCGTAAAGGCCCCGGTGCTAAACGCTTGGACAACTTCTTTGCCGCCTGGGGTGGATTTTGTCGGCGGCCACCCCCTGGCCGGGGCGGAAACGTCTGGTTCCCTGGCAGCACGACGGGGCCTTTTTCATAGGGCCAAGTATATTCTTACCCCTTCAGCCTCCTGTCGAGCCGATTCTGTCGCCTTAGTAGCAGAACTGGTGCGCAGAGCTGGAGCCGAACCAGTCTTGCTTTCTGCCGCAGAGCACGACCAACTGGTAGCTGCAACCAGCCACCTGCCTCACCTGAGCGCTGTAACCCTGGTAAAGGCGGCAGCAGAGCTAGCTAGTGATTTTTCACGCTACAGCGCCGGAGGGTTCGCCGACACCACCCGCGTGGCCCTGGGAAGCCCAGTTATGTGGCGCGATATATGTCTGGCCAATAAGCAGGCCATTCTAACGGCATTGGATCATTTTAGCGAGCAATTAATGACCATTCGCTCTTTGATTGCAGCAAGCGCTGGGGCTGAGCTAGAGACTCTCTTTGCCCAGGCTCAGGCTACCCGTTCGCAGTTTAAGAGAGCTCGGGGGAGATAAAGGTGCGGTTTCTTACAGCCGGAGAATCCCATGGCCCAGCCCTAACAGCCATTATTGAAGGTTTTCCCGCTGGGATAACTATATCCAGTAAAGAAATTAATCGGGAACTGGCAAGGCGGCAAAAGGTGGCCGGACGAGGCGAGCGCAGCCGCATAATAGAGGCCGACAAAATAGAAATTCTAAGTGGAGTGCGCGGTGGCTTAACCCTAGGTAGTCCCATCGCTCTCAAGATCACTAACCGCGACTGGGTCAACTGGCAGGATTACCTGGCACTTGAAGGACCCTTAAGATCCGGGCGACAAGTTATAGCACCGAGGCCAGGCCACGCTGACCTGGCTGGCGGCCAAAAGTATGGCTTTCAGGCCTTGCGCAACGTTCTAGAACGTGCCAGCGCGCGCACCACCGCCACCCGCGTTGCGGTGGGTACTCTGGCCAGACAGTTTCTGACCCAACTGGGTGTCGCTGTCGCCGGATATGTGGCAAGTATCGGTACGGTGCATGTACCTACTGAAGGTGCCAATAAGTTAACCTTACAGGAACTGAGGAAAGCAGTTTCCGCCTCCCCGGTCTTAACACCTTGCACAGAAGCAGAAAAAGCCATGTTGGCCGCAATCGAAGCGGCCAGGGAGAAGGGTGACAGCCTGGGCGGCACCTTTGTCATTCACGCAGCTGGTCTCCCGCCTGGCTTGGGCAGCTATGTAGAGTGGGATCGGCGTCTGGACGGGCGGCTTGGCCAGGCTCTACTCTCTATACCCAGTGTCAAGGGGGTAGTTGTCGGGGATGGCTTCGCCGGTACCACTCAGCTCGGTTCCTCCACCCACGATGCAATTTTCTACTCGGCTGAACGCGGCTTTTACCGCTCCAGCAACCACGCGGGGGGGCTGGAGGGCGGCATCACCAACGGTGAAACCCTGGTTCTGACCGCTGCTGTAAAACCCATTCCCACCCTGCTGAAAAACCCCCTCCCCAGCGTAAACATAAAGACTAAGGAAGCTGTTCCTGCTGCCGTAGAACGCTCCGACACCTGCGCCGTTCCCGCTGCCTGCGTAGTGGGTGAGGCCGCAGTAGCCTGGGAGCTAGCACAGGCAGTGTTGGAAAAGCTCGGCGGAGACACACTGGAAGAGATTAAGACAGCCTGGAACCGGTATTCTGACCAGCTAAGGACCTGGCCAGAATAGAGTTGTGGGACAGGCCGGGGTGGTATGGTACTCACTAGAAGGGACCCCTACTTGAAAGCGAGGAAAAGCAATGTACGTGAATCTCGGTTCACGAAGCTATGAAATAATGATTCGCTCGAATGCCCTAAAAGACTTAGGATTTGCGTTGCAGACACTGGGCCTTAAGGGAAAGACCATGGTGGTTAGCGACACCAACGTGGCACCACTTTGGGCCGGCCAGGTCAAGAGCAGCCTCAGTGCGGCAGGCTTCCTCCCCATTCTGGTCACCCTGCCTGCCGGCGAAGAGGCTAAGTCTCTCGGCTGGACCGCACACCTTTACAGCAGCGCTGTCAGCGCCGCTCTAGATCGCTCTTCGGTGGTGATTGCCCTGGGCGGAGGCGTGGTAGGCGATGCCGCCGGTTTCCTGGCCGCCACCTACCTGCGCGGCCTACCCTTTGTCCAAGTTCCCACCTCTCTTCTAGCCCAGGTGGACAGCGCGGTGGGCGGCAAAGTAGCTATCAACCTGCCCCAGGGTAAGAACCTGGTAGGCTCCTTCCACCAACCTCGTTTGGTGGTTGCGGATCCCAAGACCTTAAGCTCCCTGCCAAGAAGGGAGTTTACCGCGGCCCTGGGCGAGATCATAAAATACGGTATCATCCTGGATGCCGCCTTCTTTACCTACTTGGAGTACAATCTGCCCGTTCTCCTAGCTCAGGACGAGACTGTCCTGACCACTGTGATCGAGAGCTGCCTCACTCTAAAAGCCCAGGTTGTGGCGGCGGACGAGCGTGAGGAAGAACACCGCTCCTGGCTTAACTTCGGCCACACCGTAGGCCACGTATTAGAGGCGGCCAGCCAGTTTACCCTGCGTCATGGCGAAGCGGTGGCCCTAGGTATCCTGGCAGAAACGGAACTGGCCCAGCGCCTAGGGCTTATAGGGACAGATGTTCAGGCGAGGGTGGCGGCACTACTTAGCCGTGCTGGTCTGGCCAATCCGCAGCTAAGCCCCGTTCCCTGGGCAGTGGCCAGGCCCCTGTTCTACCGAGACAAAAAAGTAAAGAATGGGGTTCTGCGTTTTGCCCTACCTGTAGATCTGGGTCAATGCCGGATGGTGCAGGTGGCCGAGACGGAGGTTGAACGCCTCTGGAGGGACCTTAAATGGACGTAACTGTGCAGCCTGTCACTACATCCATAAGTGGTAGCATAACCGTACCCGGCGACAAGTCCGTCTCGCACCGCGCCCTACTCCTAGGTGCCATCGCCGAGGGGACAACTACAATACACAACTTCCTCGCCAGCGCCGACTGCCTATGTACAGCGCACTGCCTTACAGCTCTGGGAGTCTCCTGCAGTGGTCTGGAAGGTAGTGCCCCAGCCACAGTTCAGGGCCGAGGGTTATATGGTCTTAAGGAGCCCCAGGACATCCTTTACGCTGGCAATTCCGGCACAACAGCGCGGCTACTCTTGGGACTTTTGGCAGGCCTGCCTTTCACCGCCACCTTAAGCGGAGACGCCTCGCTGCGCCGTCGTCCCATGGGACGGGTAACCAAGCCCCTTGCGGCCATGGGAGCTCAGTTCCTAGGCCGCCGGAAGAATACCATGCTTCCGCTCACCGTGCGCGGCGGTAACCTTCAGGGAGGAGTCTTTAGGCTACCAGTGGCCTCGGCTCAACTCAAATCCGCACTGCTCTTGGCGGGGCTTTATGCCCAGGGTGAAACCAGCATTGAGGAGCCTGCTCCCTCCCGGGACCACACCGAACGCATGCTACGGCATTTTGGTGTATCGCTACACCAGCATGGCACCCGCACCACCATTCCCGTTAAAGGAGGCCGCCGGCTTACAGCGCAAACGGTGTTGGTGCCCGGAGACATCTCCGCTGCCGCCTTTTTCCTCGTGGCTGCAGCCATCATTCCAGGCAGCTGCCTTACAGTTCAGGGCGTAGGCCTAAATCCATCTCGCTCTGGTATCCTGGACGTCCTAACCGCCATGGGAGTACAACTTGAAATAACCAACCGATATGAAGAAAGCGGCGAACCCCGTGCTGACATCAGCATCGAGTCTCGACCGCTTAAGGGAACGTTGATCGCAGGTTCCCTCATCCCGCGTCTGATTGACGAACTGCCTGTATTGGCCGTCGCTGCCTGCTACGCCCAAGGGGAAACTGTAATTAAGAACGCGATGGAACTGCGGATTAAAGAAAGCGACCGCATCACCGCCCTAGCCCAAGAACTCTCTACCCTGGGGGCCGACATTCATGAGTTACCTGACGGGCTTGTCGTTCGCGGCCGCCCACTCCGCGGCGGTGTAGTGAACAGCCACGGCGATCACCGCCTGGCCATGGCTTTAGCTGTGGCGGCGCTTGGTGCTAAAGGGCCTGTCACTATTACGAGCGCTGAGTGTGTGGATATATCTTTCCCTGGCTTCTTCTCCCTCTTGCCCGGGAAGATTACTCTAGGCGAATGTCGGTAGCCCCACTCTGCTCCAAGAGCTCGCGCAGCTGGTTGATGTCCCGCTTAGGTACCTCCATGGAGATGACTATCCCTTGGGTATCTCCGCCAATAGTGTTGGCCAAAGGCGACTCAACCCCAATCTCATCCTGTTCCGTTTGTAGATCGGCCACAACACCTGCCCCCGTTGGCTCAACTGGTCCAAAGCTAGAGACGATCATTTTGTCCCGGGTAAAGCCGTAGTTTTTCAAGGTGTCAATAGCGCCACTAGCCTGGTCTTGGCGCGGGAAGATAGCGATGATGCGCGCCATATAAAACCACCTCCAAGGTTATTCTGCCTTGGAGGTGGTCTCTTTTATCCACGTACTGTAACATCACTAATCCACACGCGGATACGCTCGGCGGCATGTTCCAGGACTTCGAGCGGATACGGATGCACGTCCTCCAGTTCCGGCTCAAGGAGCGGTTTGCTGGGCCGAAACTGCTGCAAAACATACTTCTCTACCCCGGCTAGCTCTTTTCCAATGCTCACAAGGTCCTCCTCGTCCAATAGTCCAGGGACCAACGTGGTGCGAAACTCATAAGCCGGAGCCTCAGCCCTGATGATATCCACGCTGGCGGCTATGGCTTCCAGATTCACCGGTCCCCCTGTAAGCAGGCTGTATTTTGCTGCTGGTGCTTTTATGTCCATGGCCACATAGTCCACCAGTCCAGCGCGTAGGATTGATTGCAGCAACTTGGGCCTGCTGCCGTTGGTGTCCAGCTTCACCTTGAATCCGGCCGTCTTAAGACGGCGCAAGAAGCCTGGCAGCGCCGGTTCCAGGGTGGGTTCGCCACCGCTGACACACACGGCCGGCACTAGACGACGTCGCCGCTCCATAAAGGACACTATCTTATCCGAAGCCCAAACCTCTTTTCCCCCTGGTTTCAAGACCAACTCGACGTTATGGCAGAAGGGGCAGCGAAAGTTGCAACCGCCAAGAAAGACTGTGCTGCAAATGGTACCGGGATAATCAACCAAGCTTACGGCTTGTACTCCCTCAATCCGCACCCTTACTCGCTCCCTGCAGCAACCTGGGTTTGAGCCACTCTGTCAACCTCCACTTGGAAGGTGCAACGTTCGCGGAACTCTTCTTTCTTACCCTTGTTCCAGTTCTTCACCGGCCGGTAATAGCCCACCACTCGGCTCCAAATCTCTGTCTCCCGACCGCACTGCGGACAAAGGGGCTGCTCGCCAGTCAGATACCCATGCTCCGGGCAGACGCTGAACGTAGGTGTAAGGGAAAAATAAGGCAGGCGGAAGTTACTAAACACCGTCTTGACAACCTCAGCCGCGGTGCGAACATCGGTTATGCGCTCGCCTAAGAAGGCGTGGAAAACAGTACCCCCAGTGTACTTCTGCTGCAGGTCATTTTGGTTCTCCAGAGCTGTGAACAGATCAAGGCCGTGGTTCACCGGAAGCTGAGTGGAGTTGGTGTAGTAGGGCTCCCTATCACCAGCAGTGATGATATCCGGGTAGGCCTCCTTGTCCAAGCGAGCCAAGCGATAGCTGGTACCCTCTGCCGGAGTGGCCTCCAGATTAAAGAGTCGGCCCAACTCCTCCTGGTAATCCTGCATCCTGGCGCGCATGTAGTCCAACACCCTGACAGCAAAGCTGTGACCGGTATCTGTCTCAATTCCCTCGCCCAGGAGATTCAGTGCCGCCTCGTGCATACCCACGATGCCAATGGTATTAAAGTGGTTTTCCCAGTACCCGCCGAAACCTTCCTTCACGTGGCGCAGGTAGAAGCGCGAGTATGGGTAGAGGCCCTGCTCAGTGAACTGCTCTAGAACCTTGCGCTTGAGGACCAAGCTCTCCTTTGCCAGGTCCATCTTCTCTCCCAGGAGTGTCAGGAACTCACCCTCGTCCTTGGCCAAGTAGCCCAGACGCGGCAGGTTTATGGTCACCACGCCAATGGAACCCGTAAGCGGATTGGCCCCAAAAAGACCGCCCCCACGGCGCTTGAGCTCGCGCACATCCAGGCGCAGGCGACAACACATGGAACGAACATCCTCCGGTTTGAGATCCGAGTTCAGGAAATTGGCGAAGTAAGGAATGCCATACTTGGCTGTCATGGCCATAATTCGGTCAGCCACCGGTGTACCCCAGGGAAAGTCCGGCGTGATGTTATAGGTAGGAATGGGGAAAGTAAAGATCCGGCCCTTGGCGTCACCCTCAGTCATAACCTCGCAAAAGGCCATATTGAGAAGATCCATCTCTTCTTGGTAATCACCGTAAACCGTGTCCTGTCTCTTGCCGCCCACAATCACCGGTTCCCCCTTCATGGGCACCGGTGGGTTCACATCGAAGGTAAGGTTGACAAAAGGCGTTTGGAAACCCACTCGGGTCGGCACGTTGAGG
>JAAYHG010000313.1 GCA_012735455.1 Bacillota bacterium | reverse complement strand
GTGTAATGGTGGCACAAGGAGGGGTTATAGGAAACGCAGCAGCTCTTGTGCAGCGCTTTTGCTATAGCCGGAACTTTCGTTTTCTTCTACAAGGATGGTGTGACGTGCGGCTCCTGGCAGTAGACCTGGCAGCCAACCAGGTGTACAGCAATAAGGCTGGGCGTGTGGTACAACAGGTCTACCACATGCAGGCTAGAAAGGAGGGTAGGGGTTCTGCGCCATTGCTCTCGTTAAGAGGGCTGAAGAAGCTTGCAAAGGGGGTTTTAGAGTGAGCACAACAGTGATGGTTGTCTTCGGCGGCATCATGCTCTTTATCGGCTATGTCTTCTATGGGCGCTACGTTGCCGAGAAGGTGCTGAAGCTGGACGCCAATGCCAAGACTCCGGCTCACACCATGCATGATGGTGTGGACTATGTGCCCGCCCCGGCGCCGGTGCTTCTAGGACACCACTTCGCCAGTATTGCAGGCGCCGGGCCCATCACAGGTCCGGTGGCAGCGGCAGTGTTTGGTTGGGTGCCTGTTTTCCTCTGGGTTGTTATTGGCAGCATCTTCTTTGGCGGTGTCCACGACTTGACTGCCTTGGTGGCGTCGGTGCGTCACGAAGGAAAGTCCATTGGTGAGATTGTACGGCGCCATATCGGTGAGCGGGGCCAGTTGCTATTCCTGGGATTTTCTTATTTAGCCTTAGTGCTGGTCGTAGCTGTGTTTACAATCCTGGTGGTCAATACCTTTGTTTCTGTTCCAGCTGTGGCCACCACATCGATTCTGTTCATGGTTCTGGCTGTGGCGTTCGGTTTGGCCATCTACCGCTATAACGTGCCCCTGGGTGTGGGTACAGTGGTTGGCGTTATCCTGCTCTTCCTTTGTGTCTTCATTGGTGTGCAGTTTCCTCTTCAGGCCTCGGCAAAGTTCTGGACCTATTTTACTCTGGTTTACATCTTTGTAGCGGCAACTCTTCCAGTCTGGATTTTGCTCCAGCCCCGTGACTACCTGAACTCGTTCCTTCTTTATGCCAGCTTGATAGGGGCTTTGCTAGGTCTGCTCATCGGCAACCCGAGTCTTCAATACCCGGCTTTTACTTCATTTAAGACCTCGGGCGGCCTGCTTTTTCCCATGCTCTTTGTCACTGTGGCCTGTGGTGCCATCTCTGGTTTCCATTCCCTGGTCTCCTCCGGAACCACGGCTAAGCAGCTGGCCAATGAACGCGATGCACGGATGGTGGGCTACGGTGCTATGTTGATCGAAGGTCTCTTAGCACTGGTGGCCTTGGCTACTGTAGCTTTCTTGACAAAGGAAGGTTATACAAAAACCCTGGCCGAAATGGGAGGGCCTACCGGGCTATTCGCGGCGGGTGTTGGCCAGTTCATGAACTACTATGGTGTGCCGGTGGCTTTTGGCACTACCTTCGGGGCCCTGGCCCTAAACGCATTCTGCCTTACCTCCCTGGATACCGCAACCCGGCTTGCTCGTTATGCCTGGGAGGAGTTTTTTGCCACAAGGATACCATCCTTGGCTAACAAGTACTTGGGCACCCTAATTACCGTACTCCTGGCCGGTGCTTTAGCCCTCTCCGGTAAGTGGAGTGAAATCTGGCCGATCTTCGGTTCCTCTAACCAGCTCCTGGCCGGTTTGGCGCTATTGGCCGTGTCGGTGTGGCTAGCTAAACTGGGCCGTGACAATCGTGTCACATTCTATCCCATGATTTTCATGGTTGTAGCCACCCTAACTGCCTTAGTATTCCTTATCCGCGACAACCTGGTCAAAGGTAATCTGGTGCTGGGTATTCCAGGAATCCTGTTGTTTGTCTTGGCCATCTTCCTGGTTATTGAGGCTACGAATACACTGAGCCGGATCAAGAAGAGTGGTCCCAGTGTAGGCGCCTAGATAGAAGAGACAGCTGGCTAAGCACTGAATCAAGAAACCTAAAGAAAAGACGAGGGAGGTCCCTGCTGGCCGCGGGGTACAGCTTCCCTCGTCTTTTTTTATTCTCCCAAGGCGCGATAAAGTTCGTCACGCTCCGGTGGTATAAGGGGCCGGCGTTCGTTGCCCTGCACGAGCCACGATCCTTTCTCAGCCGAAAGTAGGCGGCCAATGGCTGTAACGGGAATGTTGGCCTCTTGCAAGGCGTTGGTGATGGTTTCAGGGTCAGGTGCCGCGATAAGTAGAGCGCCGCTGCCGATGAGGCCTAGGGGATCGAGGCCTAGGAAGCGGCAAATGGCCACAGTCTCTGGTGCCAGGGGCACTTTATCCGCCCAGAGCTCAACGCTGCAGCTTGAAGCTGCAGCCAGTTCTGAACAGGCCCCGAGGATGCCGCCTTCGGTAACATCGTGCATGGCGCTAGCCCCGTTTCTTGCGGCAAGTAGACCCTCAGGAACAACACTTATGCTGCCGAGAAAATCCTGTGCACTAGCGATAAGCGCCGCGCCAAGTTGGGGTAAGAGTAGCTCCTTTAGGTCTGTGGCCAAGATAGCAGTTCCTTCCATGGCAGCACTTTTGGTTAAGAGGAGGGTGTCACCCGGTCTGCCGCCAGCAGCGGTAACGTACTGTCCCTTTTTTACCCGACCCAGGGCGGTTACTGAGGCTACAGGTTGGGTCACAGCTGGAGTGAATTCTGTGTGGCCGCCGAGGACAGCCATACCAAGGGAGGCGGCTGCCTTATCCACATCACGCATGATTGTGCCAACCAGATCGGGTTCGGTACCCGGGGGTAGAAGCAGGGTCAGCATGAGACCTACGGGTACGGCACCGGTGGTAGCAATATCATTGGCGGAAATATGTACGGCCAAGTAGCCCAAATTATGCTCGCTGGCGGTAATAGGGTCACTGGACAGCACAGCCAGTTCTGTGCCCAGGTCGATCACGCTGCAGTCTTGTCCTATGCCTGGGCGAAGCAACACATCCGAGCGGGTGTTTCCTAAGAAAGGAAAAACATTTAGGGCCAATAGTTCGGGCGGGAGTTTTCCTGCCTGCAATTTCTCCGTACCCCCTGTGATCACAGTTTTCGCTTAAGTGAGTTCGAACTTGGTCGGTCCCAGCCGCGGGGCACTCAGCCACAGCAGAGGGAATCCCTTTACCAGCCATTATACTACAGCAATTCTAGAGCTCCAAGGGGAGGGAGGGAACACAACAGCACCCATTTTCATAGGATAATGTGCGAGCGGCTACAAGAAGAGACCCGGTACCAGTTGTAACACCTTAGGTGGTACTTTCATAACATGATATCGCAGACCGGCGAACCGGTCGCGCGAGCTGACTTAAGAGAGGAGGATTCTTAATGGTAGAGGCACAAAAAGGTGGCTTCTTCGGGGGCGGCGGTGCTGCTGGC
>JAAYHG010000312.1 GCA_012735455.1 Bacillota bacterium | reverse complement strand
CATCAGCGGTCATTACCTTGTAATTAACATAGGGCACCCTCAAGCCAAACTGGGCTCGGATAGCCTCGACAGCCACTGCCAAAGTACCCTCGTTACCACCATGGGCGTTGATAATAAGGAAACGCTGGAACCCATGCTGCCGCAAACTGGCCACATAATCAACAATAGTGTCCACCAAGGTTTGCGGCCTCAAGGTGATAGTGCCGGGGAAATCAAGATGGTGCGGGGAAATCCCCACCGGAATACCCGGTGCAACAAGCACACGGGGATAAAGGGCGCGAGCTACGCGCAGGGAGAACTTGTAAGCACGCGTAGCATCAGTCGCCAGGCAAAGATGTGGCCCGTGTTGCTCAGTTGATCCCACCGGGATTATCACCAGCTGTACCTTGTCTTTGCGCTCCTCGATTTCCATCCAGGTAAGATCGCCAATGGCGACGCGCTTTTCCGTCTCGGCCCCTGGCATGTCTTTACCCCCTTTTTTTGCCGCTTACTACCGTATCCTCGGTCTTAGACTAAACGTTCTTCACAAAGTCCCGGATAAAGACACCAAGGCGTTCGACCACTTTGTCGACGATCTCTTTGCCCAACTCTTTACTTGTTCCCTCCGGATTGCCAAAGGCCCCATTATCGGTAATCTCATGGGTGTACCAGGGATAGTCCACTTTCCACATATCGTGGCGCGAACCAATCATTGTGTAGGGCCAGTGCTCATCGCCCTTCTCCAACCGATCCATGTGAACAAGATCCTCGTCCAGGTATAGCGCCACGGCCAAACCTGGATCAGAGCCGTGTCCGCGCTTTTCTACCGGGATCTTGGCTGCAACATCGCGCACGAGATCAATGTAGAGTGTGTGGGCCACTTCAACTCCCAGTTTCTCCTTTAGCTCCATGGCCACCACGTTGCAGGCGTGGCGGTTGCCGCCATGGGTGTCAATGAGGAGGAACTTCTTAAAGCCGAAACGATGCATACTGGTGACTATATCCTCAATAACAGCCATAAAGGTGGATTGTCTTAAAGTCACTGTACCGGGGAAACGCATGTGGTGGTAAGAAACACCCATCATTACCGGCGGGGTCACCACCGCCAGCGGGTGTACCTCCTTGGCAACCAGTTTCGCCATGTCGTACGCCTGCTGCCCATCCACCTTGAGCTTAATTCCAGGACCGTGCTGCTCATTGGAACCCACCGGAATGATGGCCAGCTTAGCAACTTTATACGCTTCCTCTGCTTCCTTCCAGGTCATCTCAGGAAGTAGATAAATACCATCTACCTGCATTTTTTTCACCCTTTCTTCGTTTCACTACAACAGGTGACAAGCCACACGGTGGCCGGGAGCTACTTCTCTCAAGACCGGCTCTTCTTTGCTGCACCGCTCCTCTGCGCGCCAGCAGCGCTTAGCAAAACGGCAGCCTGGCGCTGGATTGATGGGGCTGGGAACATCACCTTTTAAGATAATCCGCTCGCGCTGCTTCCCAATCTTGGGCACAGGTATCGCCGAAAGCAACGCCTGCGAATAAGGATGCAACGGTTGTTGGAACAATTCTTCCGAGGTTGCCTCTTCCACAATCCGCCCCAGGTACATCACCATAATGCGCTGGGAGATATGCTTTACTACGCTGAGGTCATGAGAGATAAACAGGTAGGTGAGACCCATCTTCTCTTGCAGATCCTGGAGCAAATTCAAGATCTGGGCTTGAATGGAAACATCCAAGGCAGAGACAGGCTCATCGCAAACAATAAACTCAGGGTTAAGGGCTAGGGCCCGGGTAATGCCAACCCGCTGGCGGCGACCTCCGTCTAGCTCGTGAGGGAACTTATCCGCCATCTCGGCAGTAACACCAGTGGCCGCCATCAGCTCTTCCACTTTTTGCCACAGTGCCCTGCCTTTGTACAGCTTTTGTACAAGCAACGGTTCGGCGATGATTTGGCGTACGGTCTTTCTTGGATCTAGGCAGGAGTAAGGGTCCTGAAAGATCATTTGCATTTTCCGCCTGAGCACCTTCAGCTGTGCCGGTTTAGCAGCGAGGACATCCTCCCCTCTGTATATCACCTGCCCACCCGTTGCCGGGATAAGCCTCAATAGGACCCGACCGGTGGTAGACTTACCACAGCCGCTTTCGCCCACCAGTCCTAAAGTCTCACCCTCTTTGATATCAAAACTAAGATCATCCACCGCATGAAGCTTACCGCGGTCCTTTACATCAAAGTATTTCTTGAGGTTCTTAACGCTGATAATTGTCTCGCTCACTGGGACACCTCCCCAGGTCCGGCCTGCAGACAGCAGACCATGTGGTCCTCTCCCAGCTTGATCGGAGCCGGTTTCTTGGCCGCACAAGCAGCCGTGGCCTCAGGGCAACGTGGATGAAAAGGACAACCGCTGGGTAAGCGCAGCGGGTCTGGCATCATCCCTTCTACCGGCTGCAACCGCTCTACTTTGGATTCAAGGTCGGGCATGGAGCCAAAGAGGCCGCGGGTATATGGGTGCATTGGTGCACTAAAGACGGCTTGCACCGAACCATGTTCTACAATGCTACCAGCGTACATGACGGCTACCTGATCGCAGATTTCAGCTACGATTCCCAGGTTATGCGTGATCATTATCAAAGACATTTTGAACTTCTGTTTAAGCTCGTTCATAAGGGCGAGCACCTGGGCCTGAATGGTCACATCAAGAGCGGTGGTGGGCTCATCGGCGATCAAAAGCTCTGGCCTGCAGGCCAAAGCCATGGCAATGCCAACACGCTGTCGCATTCCGCCGCTGAACTGATGTGGGTACTCACTGGCCCTGTAGGACGGAATACCTACCAGTTCTAGCATCTTGCCTGCCTGTTTAAGCGCTTCTTTATCAGATAGACGCTGGTGCTGCTTGATAACTCCAGCGATTTGTTCCCCAATGGTATACACCGGGTTTAGCGACGTCATGGGATTTTGAAAGATCATGGAGATCTTATTACCCCGGATTTTGCGCAGCTCAACCTCAGGAGCTGTTAACAGCTCCCTATCTTTAATCTTAATACTGCCACTAACGATGCGGCCCACTGGTCTAGGCAGTAACCTCAAAATAGATAGGGCAGTGGTTGTCTTGCCGGCTCCTGTCTCCCCTACCAGACCCAGGCTCTCTCCTTCTCCAATTTCTAGGTCTAGGTTGTTCACTGCCCGCGCCTTACCATCGAAGGTGTGATATTCCACCGACAGATTTTGGATCTTGAGCACACTTTGCAACTCATCACCTCCCTGTGCTACGAGATCTACTCCTTAAGCTTTGGATCCAGAATATCGCGAAGTCCGTCGCCCAGTAGGTTTAATCCCAATGCGAGCACCAGTATTGCCAGCCCAGTGTACGTGGTCAGATGCGGCGCCACCAGGATGTACTCGCGGCCCTTGGCCAACATAGTCCCCCACTCTGGCGAAGGCGGTTGAGCGCCCAGACCCAGAAAACCCAAGCCAGCTGCGGTGAGAATAGCTGAGCTAACGTTAAGGGTGCTCCAAACGATCAGAGGTGAGATGATGTTGGGTAAAATGTGCCACGTTATGATCCAAGTATCGTTAGCTCCCCTGGCTCTAGCCGCCTCAATATACTCTTGGTTCTTGATTCCCAAAACCTCACCTCGGGCCAAACGCGCAAAAGCTGGGATAGTAAATACAGCAACAGCTATGACAGCATTCTGCAGATTGGGTCCCAGGATACTCACGATCACAATAGCCAAGAGAATACTGGGAAAAGCCATCAAAACATCAATGGCACGCATTAGTAAATTATCAAGTGTGCCGCCGTAGTAGCCTGCTATGATGCCGAGAGGTACACCAATGAGGGCAGCCAGGGCCACAGTTACCAATCCGACCATGAGTGAGATACGCGACCCGTAAAGAATTCGGCTGAAGATATCGCGCCCCAGCTCATCTGTACCCAGGAGGTGATCCCCACCCGGCTTCGCCAGGATAGCGCTGAAGTCTGGGGTGTAAGGGTCATAGGGTGCAAGCCACGGCGTCAAAATCGCCACAATTATGCAGCTCAGCACAATAACGAGCCCGGCCACGGCAACAGGTCGCTTTTTAAAGCGATACCACTGCCGTGACAGTTCCCGGCGGGTGGCAGGGCTTAACCAAGCACGCCTCGCCGTGGGCTGCTGAGATGTCTGTACTTGAGGCATCAGAGTCTCCCCCTTTATCCTCTAACTGTAACGAATCCGCGGGTTGACATACGCGTAAAGGAGGTCAACCAGTAGATTGATGATAACAAAGGATGCCGCTACCACTAAGATGGCTGCCTGCACTGTAGGAAAATCCCGTGCCTTTATGCTTTCCACCGCCAAGCGACCGATGCCCGGTAGAGCAAAAACCGTCTCAGTGATTACGGCACCGCCCAATTGATGGCCAAACTGGACACCAATAACTG
>JAAYHG010000311.1 GCA_012735455.1 Bacillota bacterium | reverse complement strand
CGCAAGATTAGAGAAATGAACGAGAAGCGGGAGAAACGGGTCATCAAGACCTGGTCTCGGGCTTCGACAATTTTCCCAGAGATGGTCGGTCACACCATCGCCGTGCATGATGGCAGAAAACACGTCCCCATCTATATCACAGAAGAGATGGTGGGCCATAAGCTTGGAGAGTTTGCGCCGACCCGGACGTTTAAGGGCCACGGCCACCACACGGAAAGGTCAACGGCGCTGAAGTAGAGGAGGGCAGGGACTAGCGATGGAAGCAAAAGCAGTTGCCCGCTACGTGCGGATCTCTCCTTCAAAGGTCCGCATTGTACTGGATCTAATACGGGGCAAGAGCGTGGCTGAGGCCCTGGCTATCCTCCGCTTTACGCCAAAGCGGGGCTCGCGCTTGATTGAGAAGGTGTTGCGTTCGGCTGTTGCCAACGCTCAGAACAACCTGGATCTCGACCCAGCGAACCTTTACGTAGTGCGGGCGTATGCCGATGAAGGGCCAACACTCAAGCGTTATCATCCGCGGCGGATGGGCCAGGCGTTTCCAATTCTGAAACGCACCAGCCACATTACCGTTGTGGTAGGTGAGAAGTAAGGAGGGATAGGAGTGGGTCAAAAAGTTAATCCCAACGGCTTGCGCATAGGGATTATCCGTAACTGGGAGGCGCGTTGGTTTGCCGGCCGCGATTTCTCCGACCTCCTGCTCGAGGACGTTAAGATTCGTGACTATATCAAGGAAAAATGCTATGCGGCCGGAGTCTCTAAGATTGAGATTGAGCGCCTGGCCAAACGTGTGCAGATAACTGTTCACACGGCCAAACCCGGTATTATTATTGGCCGGGGTGGTGCTGGCGTCGAGGCCTTGCGCAAAGAGCTGGAGAAGCTTACAGGCAAGCAGATTCACATCAACATTCAGGAGATCAAGGTGCCGGAATTGGATGCGCAGCTGGTAGCAGAGAGTATCGCGGCTCAGCTGGAGAAACGCACCTCCTTCCGGCGGGCTATGAAGCAGGCCATGCAGCGTACCATGCGGGCTGGCGCTAAAGGGATCAGGGTCGCCGTAAGTGGTCGCTTGGGCGGTGCTGAGATCGCGCGGCGCGAAGGTTACCGTGAGGGCACAGTGCCGTTGCAGACACTCCGGGCCGACATTGAGTATGGTTTTGCCGAGGCCCGAACCACGTACGGGCGGATTGGTGTAAAGGTCTGGATTTATAGAGGTGAGGTACTACCCCAAGCCAAAACAGAGACCAAGGTGGCGGCTGGCAACGAGGGAGGCGAGTAACACATGTTGATGCCGAAGCGAGTTAAGTACAGAAAGCAACATCGACCTCGTCCGCGCGGCAGTGCTCAGCGCGGGACTAAGGTGGTCTTCGGCGACTACGGCTTAGCCTCTCTAGAAGCGGGTTGGATTACAGCGCGGCAGATTGAGGCAGCCCGTGTGGCCCTCACCCGCCACATTAAGCGTGGTGGCCGGGTCTGGATTAAGATTTTCCCCGATAAGCCCATTACCGCGAAACCGGCTGAGACCCGCATGGGTAGCGGCAAGGGTTCGCCTGAGTACTGGGTAGCGGTGGTCAAACCAGGGCGGATCCTCATCGAGCTCACTGGTGTGAACGAGGAGGTTGCCCGAGAAGCTATGCGGCTGGCAGCGCAGAAGCTGCCGGTAAGAACGCGCTTTGTCAAGCGCATGGAAGTGGGTGGTGAGGCCGGTGAAAGCTAAGGAATTGGTTGAGCTTAGTGAGAGTGAGCTTAAGGAGAAACTTTCCGGCTTCAAAGAGGAGCTGTTTAACCTTCGATTCCAGTTGGCCACACGGCAACTGGATAACCCTATGCGGATCCGTGAGGTTAGGAAGTCCATCGCCAGGATTAAGACAATCCTGCGGCAGAGAGAGCTAGCTGCCCTGAAGAAGTAGCGCATTAGCGCAGATCTGGCAGATGAAAGGAGGCCAGGAGCTTGGTAAGAGGAACCAGAAAGACCCGCATTGGTACTGTGGTTAGTGATAAAATGGATAAGACGGTTGTAGTGGAAGTCCTAAATACCGTCCAGCATCCTCTCTACAAGCGTACTATCCGGCGCACATCGCGTCTAAAAGCGCATGACGCCGATAATTCGTGCAGCGTTGGGGACCGCGTACGGGTCAGCTCTACACGGCCGCTATCTAAGGATAAGAGGTGGCGAGTGGTCGAGATCATTGAGAAGGCTCGCTAGTACGCCCTTGCTGAAAGGGGGTTAAGAAGATGATTCAGCCACAGTCGAGGCTGGTTGTGGCAGATAATACCGGAGCAAAAGAGCTCATGTGCATACAGGTGCCTGGCGGTTCAAGGCGGCGTTATGCCAATGTGGGGGATATCATTGTTGCCAGTGTTAAGCAGGCAACGCCCGGCGGTGTTGTTAAAAAGGGCGACGTGGTTAAAGCCGTGGTTGTTAGAACCAAGAAAGGTGTGCGGCGTGCGGACGGCTCCTACATCCGCTTCGACGAGAACGCCGCGGTTATCATAAAAGATGATAAGGAACCCCGTGGAACGCGTATTTTTGGCCCGGTGGCGCGAGAGTTGCGTGAGAAGGAATTCATGAAGATCATCTCTCTGGCACCGGAAGTGCTGTAGGGGGAAGGAGGCGTTTAGGTTGCAGCCCAAAGTACACGTGAAGAAAGGCGATACGGTGATAGTCATCGCCGGCAAGGATTGCGGCAAGAAGGGCAAGATCCTCCGCGTCTTCCCCGCCAAGGGTAGAGTGCTGGTCGAAGGCGTGAACATGATCAAGCGCCATACCAGACCTACAAGGAAAATTCAGCAGGGCGGGATCATCAGCCAGGAGGCACCGCTTCATGCCAGCAATGTACAGCTGGTGTGCAGTCGCTGTGGCAAGCCTGCCCGGGTTGGGAAGAAAGTCCTCGCTGATGGCCGCCGCGTGCGGGTGTGCAAGAAGTGCGGCGAGGTTGTCGATAAGTAAGCGGGGAAAGGAGGTAGTGCCTGTGGACCTGAGGGATAAATATCAGCAGGAAGTTGTGCCAGCGCTGATGCAGCGTTTTGGCTATACAAACGTCATGCAGGTTCCCAAGCTCGAAAAGGTCGTTGTCAACATGGGCGTGGGCGATGCCCTGCAAAACCCAAAGCTCCTGGATGCTGCTGTGGCGGATCTTACCCAGATTGCTGGGCAAAAACCCATTGTGACTCGAGCGAAAAAGTCTATCGCGAATTTTAAGGTGCGTGCCGGTGCCGCTATCGGTACAAAGGTGACCCTACGTGGCACGCGTATGTACGACTTCCTGCAGAAGCTCATGAACGTGGCGCTGCCCCGGGTGCGTGACTTCCGCGGCGTCTCCCCTAAGGGGTTCGACGGGCGGGGTAACTACACGTTGGGCATCAAGGAGCAACTCATTTTCCCTGAGATCGACTACGACAAGGTCGAGAAGGTAAGGGGAATGGATATCACCATTGTGACAACAGCGCGGACAGACGAGGAGGCACGCGAGTTCCTACGACTCCTCGGTATGCCGTTCCGGGAAAGCTAAAGCAAAGGAGGGAACGGGAGTGGCCAGAAAGGGCCTAGTTGAGACTTGGAAGCGCCCACCTAAGTTCAAAGTGCGGGCGTATAACCGTTGTAAGATCTGTGGCCGTCCCCATGCCTACCTCCGTAAGTTCGGGATCTGCCGGATTTGTTTCCGGGAGCGGGCCTACCGTGGGGAGATCCCGGGAGTAAGGAAGGCCAGCTGGTAGGGCCAGAAGGCAGGCATACAAAGTGAGCATGACTGATCCTATTGCCGATATGCTGACCAGGATCAGAAACGCTAACGTGGCTCGCCACGAGGTGGTGGAGATTCCGGCCTCGCGGGTTAAGAGGGCGATAGCGGAAATCCTGAAGGCCGAAGGCTTTGTGCGCGACTACGAGTATGTGGAAGATAACAAACAGGGTATGCTCCGGGTCTATTTGAAGTATGGTCCCAATAAGGAGCGTGTCCTCACCGACCTGAAGAGGATCAGCAAGCCGGGCCTCAGGGTGTATGTGGGCCGGCACGAGGTCCCGAAGGTGCTTAGGGGACTGGGTATCGCCATTATGTCCACACCTAAGGGTATCATGAGTGACAAACAGGCCCGGCAAGAAGGTGTGGGCGGCGAAGTCCTCTGCTACGTGTGGTAGTGAGGAGGAGTTGGAATGTCCAGGATAGGTAAGAAACCCATCCCGGTGCCGGCGGGGGTGGAGGTAACCATAGAGGGTTCAACGGTACGGGTCAAGGGTCCCAAGGGGGAACTTGTTCGGGAGATCCACCAGGACATCAGTGTTACTCGCGAGGGCGATGTGCTACTGGTGACAAGGCCCTCCGATCAGGCGGAGCACCGGGCTTTGCATGGCCTCACCCGTACCTTGGTAGCGAATATGGTTGAGGGTGTAACCAAGGGCTTTGCCAAGACACTGGAGATCAGTGGTGTAGGTTATAGGGCACAAAAACAGGGCCGCAAATTGTTGATGCAGCTTGGTTACTCTCACCCGGTGGAGATTGACCCCCCCGAGGGCGTTGAGTTTGAGGTACCGGCACCTAATAAGGTTGTTGTGCTTGGGACAAACAAAGAGCTTGTTGGTGAAGTGGCCGCAGACGTAAGGAGACGGCGCCCACCGGAGCCTTATAAGGGCAAGGGTATTCACTATGAGGGCGAGCGGGTGCGCCGCAAGGTAGGCAAGGCGGGCAAGTCCGCTAAGTAGGGCCCGGAAAGGAGAGTGCGCAGGTGATTACGAGGCAGGATCGTAATAGAAAGCGCCAGGTGCGGCACCTGCGGGTACGCAAGAAAGTGGCGGGTACCCCGTCCCGGCCGCGGCTCGCAGTGTACCGAAGCCTAAATCATATCTACGCTCAAGTGATCAACGACCAAACAGGCACCACCCTCGTCTCTGCCTCTACCCTCGACCCGGAACTTAGGGCAAGTGGGGTCAAGGGCGGTAACGTGGAGGGAGCCAAGCTGGTAGGAGAACTAGTGGCGAAACGGGCCCGAGAGAAGGGTATCGCCCAGGTGGTCTTCGACCGTGGCGGCTACCTGTACCACGGACGTATCGCGGCCTTGGCTGAGGCAGCCCGGGAAGCGGGACTCGAGTTCTAGGCAGTGGCAAAGGAGGGAGAAAAGCTTGCAGAAACACGAGCAACCAAGACGTCGGCGGGAACGCCGTGAAGAGGCGGCACCGAGTGAGTTTCAGGAGAAAGTAGTAGCGATCAACCGTGTGGCCAAAGTGGTCAAGGGCGGACGTCGCTTCAGCTTTAGTGCGCTGGTTGTAGTGGGCAATGGCAAGGGCAAGGTTGGTATCGGTTTAGGTAAGGCTGCCGAGGTGCCTGAGGCCATTCGCAAGGGTGTTGAGGATGCCAAGAAGAGCCTGATAATGGTTCCGATCATGGACAACACCATCCCCCACGAGATTATCGGCCGCTTTGGCGCCGGCCGCGTGCTCCTGAAGCCAGCTGTGCCTGGTACCGGAGTCATCGCTGGTGGGGCGGTGCGTGCAATCTTGGAATTGGCTGGTGTCAAGGACGTCCTGACCAAGTCGCTGGGCTCAGCTAACCCCAACAATGTGGCTCGGGCCACCATCGAGGCTCTCAAGGCCTTGAAGACACCAGAACAGGTCGCAAGACTGCGTGGTATTCCGGTGCAAGAACTCATTGGCTGAGGAGGTAGGAGCATTGGCCAAGGTTAAGATCACCCTGGTGAAAAGCCCGATCGGCCGCCCTGCCGACCAGCGGGCGACGGTAAGGGCTCTGGGACTCCACCGCTTGCACCAGTCGGTCGTTAAAGAGGCAAGCCCAGCTGTCCAGGGAATGATTCGTAAGGTCCAGCACCTGCTGCTGGTTGAAGAAGAAGAATAGGCGAGGAGGTGTAGCCATGGATCTTTCGACACTGTCACCGGCTCCCGGTTCCCGGCGCGAGAGACGACGTGTTGGCCGTGGTATTGGCTCCGGGAGGGGCAAAACCTCCGGACGAGGCCATAAGGGGCAGAAGTCACGCTCTGGCGGTAACGTGCGGCCTGGCTTCGAGGGTGGGCAGAAGCCGCTGCAGTTGCGTCTACCCAAGCGAGGGTTTTACAACCCATTCCGGGTTGAGTACGCGGTGGTAAATATTGCCGCCCTAGAGGACCGATTTGAGGCAGGGGCAGAGGTTACCCCTGAGACCCTGCGTGCGGCAGGTCTAGTGAAGCATCCCGATGATAAGGTCAAGATTTTAGCTACAGGTGAACTTACCAAACCGCTGACAGTGCGGGTTCATGCCTTCAGTAAGGCCGCCCAAGAGAAAATAGCTGCGGCCGGAGGAAAGGCCGAGGTGATCTAGGTGCTAGACGCTTTGCGCAACGCCTGGAAAATACCGGATCTGCGGCGGAGGATAAATTTTACCCTGCTTACCTTTCTAGTCTTTAGACTCGGTAGTCACATTCCGGTACCGGGTATTGATCCCTCGGTGCTGGCGGATATCTTTAGTCAAGGAAACCTCTTGGGCTTTCTTGATCTCTTTTCTGGCGGTGCTCTCAAGAGGGTTTCAATCTTTGCCCTCAGTATCACCCCTTACATTACCTCCTCTATTATCGTTCAGCTTCTCACCATTGTTATCCCAAGCTGGGAGGAGATGGCTAGAGAGGGTGAAGAGGGGCGCAAAAAACTGGCGCAGTACACCCGTTACGGCACTGTTGTTCTGGCCTTAATTCAGGCGATGGGCATGGTGGCATGGATGCGGGGCGCTATTCTTAACCCTGGTATGGCAAGCTATGCTGTCATAGTGCTGGCGCTT
>JAAYHG010000310.1 GCA_012735455.1 Bacillota bacterium | reverse complement strand
GGATATGGTGGTTCCCGATCTTATGGATACGGCGGGCGAGGCCACAGTTATCGAGGTGAACGCCGCTCCCGGGCTAAGGATGCACTTGGCGCCCAGCGAAGGAATGCCCCAGCCAGTGGCGCAAAGAATCATTGAGCATCTTTTCCCGGCGGGTGACAGCGGCCGCATTCCCTTGGTCGCAGTCACGGGAACCAACGGAAAGACAACAACTGTGCGTCTCTTGGCACATATTCTAGAATGCGGTGGCTACCGGGTGGGGTTTACCTCAACCGATGGGGTTTTTGTCCAAGGAAAGTGTGTATGGCCAGGGGATAACGCCGGTTTCAGAGGTGCCCGTTTGGTCTTGGAGGATCCCACCGTGGAGGCTGCGGTGTTGGAGACTGCCCGGGGTGGCTTGCTCCGCGATGGCCTGGCCTATGATGCAGCCGATGTGGGGGTGATCACCAATATCAGCGAGGATCATCTCGGCCAGTACGGGATCGAAACCCTGGAGGACCTAGCCCATGTCAAATCACTAGTGATTGAGGCGTTGCGGGAAGAGGGAGCCGCAGTGCTGAATGCTGATGACCCTTTGGTCGCGGCCATGGCAGGGCGAGTGCGTTGTAGCGTAGTATACTTTAGTACGGCGGAGGATAATGTTCGTGTGTCCCGCCATTTAGCCAGCGGAGGGCGGGCGGTATTTGTCCGTAACGGTGTGGTGTTGGCGGCGGCAGGGGAGCGGTATGAGGAGATCTGTCCTGTTCGGCGCATACCGCTTACTCTGCAGGGGAGAGCTAAACACAACTTGGCCAATACGGTTGCCGCCGTTGCCGCTGCTTTGAGCTTGGGTGTGCCCACGGCGGTGGTACGGCGCGGACTGAAAAGCTTTTACCCCGACCTGAATTGCAATCCGGGACGAGCCAACCTCATTAACGTGAACGGCGTGCGCCTCTTAGTGGACTACGGACACAACATAGCTGGTTACAAGACCACCATGGAACTAGCCAGGCAAATGACCAAGCGGCGTCTCCTTGGGATAATCGGCGTGCCTGGTGATAGACCGAACGAGTTAGTGGTACGATTGGGTCAGACAGCTGCCCGGGGCTTTGATCTTCTTTTCATCAAAGAGGATCAGGACCGGCGTGGTAGAGAACCAGGTGAAATAGCGGAGCTACTGCTGCGAGGTGCCCGTGCTGCTGGTTTTCCCAGTGAGAGAGCCCGCATTATCCTGAAAGAGGAGGAAGCGTTATTAGCCGCCCTGGCTGAGTGCCAACGGGGAGACCTGGTGGTGATGTTTTACGAAAAGCTTGAGTGTGTCCTCAGTGTGATCAAGAAACTTCAGGCCAAGGAGGACTCACTTCTTGCCGCAGGGATACATTAGAAAAAAGAGGAGTTTCCTGGAGTAACAGCAAATATACAGCTACGGGAGGGGAGGGACCGCAATGGAATTTTTCCCCGCCTGGGCCAAGGTGAACCTGGGTCTAGATGTACGGGCGAAGCGGACCGACGGTTACCATGATGTACGCATGATCATGCAGACCGTTTCCCTAGCTGACTGTATTGGCCTTGAGATACAGGAACACGGGATTAGCCTTCAGGTCCAGGGGGCTGAATTGTCCCCCGGAGAGAATAACCTGGCATATCGTGCAGCTAAGTTGTTGCAGGAACACTGCCAAGTGACAAAGGGTGCGAAGATAGAGCTGAAAAAGCGTATTCCTTTGGCTGCGGGCCTGGCAGGTGGCAGCGCCGATGCTGCCGCTGTACTCTACGGCCTTAGCAAGATTTGGCAACTTAATCTTAACGAGGGTGAATTGCATAGTCTAGCACTACGTTTGGGTAGCGATGTGCCCTTTGCGCTGCTGGGCGGCACGGCCCTTGCCGAAGGACGGGGCGAGATCCTTACCCCGCTAACACCTTTGCCGGACTGTTACTTGGTGTTGGCGCGTGCCAACCTGGAGGTTTCAACAGCTTGGGCCTACCGCGAGTTAGATGCCTGCCCTGAGCGAACAGCTGTGGATATAGACGTTTTACTGTTGGCGCTATGCCAGGGCGATTTGGCTGCCTTGGCCAGACAAATGGAGAACAGCTTTGAACCTGTTGTAACTGCCCGTTACCCGGTCATCCGTGAGCTTAAGGAGGCACTCCTGGATCTAGGAGCGCTAGGCGCGGTTCTCACCGGGAGCGGGCCAACTGTGTTTGGCCTCTTTACATCACTCGAAGAAGCCACAAGGGCGGCTACCAGCCTGGCGGCCTGGAGCGAGACCTTTGTTGTGCGGCCGGTGATGAGTGGGGCGGGTCGAGGGTGGAGGGAGGCAGAGACTAAGTCGTGAGACGACCGCTTAGCTTAAAACCCGCCTACAGCCAACCGCTGTGGGAAGCAGTATACAGGACTCTCCGAGAGGCCATCGTCTTGGGAGACCTGCCTCCGGGAGAACGCCTCGCCGAACAAAAGTTAGCAGAGGCGCTGGGAGCCAGTCGCACACCGGTGCGCGAGGCCTTACGTCGTCTCGCCCTTGAGGGCTTTGTGGTTCTGGTGCCGCGGCGCGGTGCTTATGTAGCGGGTGTGTCCCTGAAGGATATGCATGATATTTTTGAGTTACGGATGGCCTTGGAGGGTTTAGCGGCGTCTTTGGCGGCGCGAAGAATAACAAAGGAGGAAATCGCTGTCCTGGACAGTTCTGTGCTGGCTTTCAAGGCGGCAGCAGAGGCGGGCGATGCTGATCAGGCTATCGGTGTTGACTCTTATTTTCATACCACCATTTATACCGCAAGCCGCAACCGGCGCTTAATTCAGATCCTGGGTAATCTCTCTGATCAGATCCAAGGTCTACGCATGCGTTCACTATCTGCACCGAATCGCTTAAAGGACTCCTTAAATGAACACCGACGGCTTGTAGCGGCCATTGCCAGTGGGGATTCAGTCGCAGCGCGCGACGCAGCAGAAGAACACATTATGCTAGCCGAGGCCAGCCTGTTACAAGACCAGCATCCTTCAATAGGATGCTCGGGAAGGGGTGAGAGTGGTGGTAGATGCAGTGGTTTTGGCGGGAGCGGCAAACACCAAGGAACTTCTAGCGGTGAGCCAGGAACCCTATGAGGCCTTGATACCTCTGGCTGACAGGTGCATGGTGGATTATGTGGTTACGGCCTTGACGGAGGCGCCTTCTATTGACCGTATCGTGGTGGTGGGACCAGAGCCGCAGCTCGCCTACTTAAAGACCGGTAAGGTGAAGTCTGTGCTGCCCTGCACAGATTCTGTCATGACCAACCTGCGCCTAGGCGTAGACTACCTGCAGAGCCCAGGTTATATTCTGGTGGCTACATCAGATATACCCCTCCTAACAGCGGAGGCGGTAGAGGATTTTCTCCGCCAGGCAAATGAGACGGACGCGGACTTTTACTACTCGATAGTGGAAAAGGGCGTAGGAGAGGCTAAGTACCCAGGGATGAAACGCACCTATGTTCGTCTTAAAGAGGGTACTTTTACCGGTGGCAATTTGTTCCTTTTCCATCCCCGTATCCTTGAGCGCGCTGCCGGTTTTGCCGAGGAGATGATACAGCTGCGCAAAGAACCCATTAAGATGTGCGCCCTTTTGGGTTGGGGCTTTGTTATACGGCTGATTCTAGGCCAGCTTACCATCGCCACGGTGGAGCAGCGTTTTGCTCAGATAGTTGGCGTTATAGGCAAGGCCATTATCTCTCCTTATCCTGAGGTGGGCGTGGACATAGATAAACCTACTGATTATGAACTGGTACTGAAATTCATGACAGGTAAAGACATTGGTGGTCCTGCTCAAGCAGTATAACAAGCTACCTAATATAAGGGATTTCCTACTCTAGAGCAAAAGGTGTATACTGGAACTACGAGGGGGGATTTTGGTGCAACGTCGACGCCGGGTAGAACGGCTCATTGCTGTAACCCGTCACTTGGTTGAGCACCCCTGCCAGTTGGTCTCCCTGGGTACCTTTGGGGACGAGCTCGGAGCGGCTAAGTCCAGCTTGAGCGAGGATATTGCTCTGATCAAAAGAATCCTTGGCGAACAGGGTGAGGGTTGGGTAGAAACTGTTGCTGGTGCGGCCGGCGGTGTGCGTTACCTGCCAGAGCTGACGGGTGAAAAGGCACGGACTGAAGTCCTAAAACTGGCTGCGGAGTTGTCTCAGCCAGCGCGTTACCTGCCCGGCGGGTTCGTCTACTTGACAGATCTTCTGTTTACCCCCGCTGTGATTGCGGCTGTAGGACGTATCTTTGCCGGTCGTTTCCGCCCCCAATCACCAGAGTGGGTAGTTACAGTGGAAACCAAGGGTATACCCGTTGCCCTCTTTACCGC
>JAAYHG010000309.1 GCA_012735455.1 Bacillota bacterium | reverse complement strand
TCTATCAACTGAACGAGGCAACGGGGGGTCTCTTCACCGGTGCCGAGTTCAAGCGGCACAGTTTGGAGGTGTACGAGCCTCTTGCCACCACTTACCGAGGCTATACTGTGTATGAAAACGCGCCCGTATCCCAAGGCTTCACCCTGCTTGAGGAGCTGAACATTGTGGAGCCTGCCCCCCTTTCTGAGATGGATCCTTTAGGGGCGGAATGTGTCCATCTTATGGTAGAGGCAGTGAAGCTGGCTTTTGAGGATCGAAATCGCTATGCCGGTGATCCTAAAGCCACAGGGTTTGATGTAGACAAACTGATCTCCAAAGAGTGGGCTCGGGAGCGTCTGGCCGGTATTAACCGAGCCACAGCCAAACAAGATCGCTACACCCCTTATGGTCCCAGCGAGGGCGACACCACTATCTTTGTGGCTGTAGATGAGGCGGGTAATGCCTGCGTCTTCATTCACAGTATTGCCTTTAACTTTGGTTCCGGTGTTGTGGTACCTGGAACTGGAGTGGTGTTGAATAACCGTGCTGGTCGCTCCTTCAACTTGGTACCTGAACACCCGAATTCCTTGGCGCCAGGCAAAAAGCCCATGCATACCCTGAACTGTTACATGGTTTTTCAGGACAAGGATCTTTACCTGGCGGGCGGCACCTTCGGTGGCGATGGCCAGCCACAGTGGAATCTGCAGATACTGTCCCTTATACTGGATCATGGAGCCGGACCGCAGGAGGCAGTAGACTTTCCTCGCTGGCTCTCTTTCCCTGGAACAGATATGATTAATCTAGATAAGCCCTACGAGTTGCAACTGGAGTCGCGTTTTCCCGGCGCTACACTATCCGCTTTGTCGCAAAAGGGGCATAAGGTGGTACAACGTGGTCCCTGGGAAGGCGGCGGTGGAGCCCAGATCATTATGGTGGATCCTGAGACAGGACTCTTAGTGGGTGCTTCTGACCATCGAGTGGAAGGCTTAGCTATCGGGATCTAATTCTGATTAAATTACGCGAGAAAGTTGAGGCTTCTTACCTAACTTTGCTTGCAGGTTAAAGGAAGGAGTGCTAAAATTAGCTGGGTGTGCCTAGAACGCCTACTGGGCTTTGCGGTCCCGGTGTGACACCGGGACTTTCCTTTATTGGTTAATGGTGAGAGAATGGCGTGGAAGCAGGCTGAAGGAGAATTATCCTCTGCGTAGAAGTAATACTACAGAAGATGGTAGATACAAGGTTAATTCAAGGCATATAAACTCAAAGGGCTTGTGGCCGATCTCTATTGTAGTACAATCGAGAGCGACTCAACATATAAATTGGGTAAGGAGGTTTCCTGTTTGGAGGTCAAGCTAGAGCAGCTAGAGAAGAACAAGGTCCGCCTAGAAGTAGAGGTAGAAAAGGAGAAAGTTAACGCCGCCATCAATACTGCTGTGCGCTCCTTGGCTCGGCGGGTAAACATACCTGGGTTTCGCCGCGGGCGAGTGCCGCGGCCGGTACTGGAACTGAAGCTAGGTAAAGAAGCCATCTATGACGAGGCGCTGGAACTCCTTCTCCCCGAGGCATACAGCCAAGCTGTGGCAGAGCAGGGACTGGACCCCATTGACAAGCCCCTGGTGGAAGAAGTAAAAATAGAGGAGGATCAGCCCCTTGTCTTTACAGCCACAGTGGAGGTTATGCCCCAGGTACAACTAGGTGAGTATACAGGCCTTCCGGTAAATAAGCAAAAAGTGGAGATCACGGAAGAGCAGGTAGATGCGGTGCTCAAGGACCTGCAGGAAAGGCACGCAACCTTCAGCACTTCGGAAGAACCCGCTGCAGAAGGTGATCTCATCATGGCGGATTTTCGTGGCACTGTGGACGGTGAGTCTTTTGAGGGTAGCCAAGCTGAAAACATGCCGCTGGTGGTTGGGGCGCCAGGATTTTTCCCCGGCCTGAGCGAAGGTTTGGCCGGGGCGAAAAAAGGTGAGACTAAAGAAGTTAAGCTAACACTTCCGGCTGATTTCCGCGTCAGTGAAGTGGCGGGCAAAGAGGCTCTGTTTACTGTTACCGTTAAGGAAGTGCACAAGAAATCCCTGGCTCCATTAGACGACGAGTTTGCCAAAGACGTAAGTGAGTTTGGTACCTTGGAAGAACTAAGAAATGCCATCCGTCAGAATCTATCGGAGGCTGCCGAACGCCGTATCCGTGAGCTCATGGAAGCACAGGTTATTCGCCGCGCTTTAGAGAAAACTGAGATTGAAGTACCTGATGTCCTGGTGGCACGGAGAGCGCATACCCTGTTGCACAACTTTGAGCACGAGCTTGCCCACCGTGGTCTGAGCCTGGATAAATACTGCGAGATTAGGGAAACCACTCCGGAAAAGGTGGAGGAGGAGTTTAAGCCTGCAGCGTCGAACCAGGTCAAGACAGAGCTCTTGCTGGACGCCATAGCCAAGGCTGAAAACCTGACTGTGACACCAGAGAAGGTTACCGAGACGCTGGAAAGAATGGCCCAGGGTCAAAAGAACCCGGAGAAGCGTATTAAGGAGTGGACTGAAGACGGGACCAAGGACATGGTAGAGCGGAGCCTGCTTAGGGAGGCGGCCGTGGCTTTCCTGCTTGATAAGGCTGATATCACTGAGACCGCTGCCGGCGAAAGCGAGGAGGAAGAGGCTCAGTCCAGCGAAGATGCTTCTCAAGGTGATTAAACCCAGCTCCTTTCGGGAACACTTGCGGGTGTCGGCAGGCACTTTGACTGTACTCATCCGGTGAAGGAAAACTTCAGGGGGTGCTAACTTGAATTTAGTACCGATGGTGGTTGAGCAGACCAACCGTGGCGAGAGGGCATACGATATCTATTCTCGGCTCCTGAAAGACCGCATAGTATTTCTCGGGAGCGCCATTGACGAAGTTGTGGCCAACACCGTTATTGCTCAGCTACTCTTTCTCGAGGCGGAAGATCCAGACAAGGACATTTTTCTCTATATAAATTCACCTGGTGGCTCTGTGGCTGCAGGACTTGCTATTTATGATACCCTGCAGTATATTAAACCGGCCGTTAGCACCATCTGTATGGGGCTGGCAGCAAGCATGGGTGCGGTGCTCTTGGCGGCTGGTGAAAAGGGTAAGCGTTTTGCACTACCAAACTCCCGCATTATGATCCACCAACCACTAGGTGGTGTACAGGGTCAGGCAGCGGACATTGCTATTCACGCCAAGGAGATTCTTCGCATGCGTGAGGTGTTGAACGAGATCTTGGTAAAGCACACTGGTCAACCAATGGAGCGGATTCAACGTGCCACCGACCGTGACTTTTTCATGTCTGCACAGGAAGCCAGAGAATACGGCCTGATTGATGAGGTGATGGAACGGCGAGGTGTCAAGGTGTAAGGGGGGGAAACCATGTTCAAGTTTAACGACGAAAAGGGCCAGCTTAAGTGTTCGTTTTGTGGCAAAACCCAAGATCAGGTTCGCAAGTTGGTGGCCGGCCCTGGCGTCTATATCTGCGATGAGTGCATAGAGCTCTGCAATGAAATTATTGAGGAAGAGCTGTCGGACGACCTGGAGCTCGAGCTGAAAGATATCCCCAAACCAAAAGAAATCGCCGCCATCTTGGACCAGTATGTTATCTCCCAGGACCGGGCCAAGAAAAGCTTGGCCGTGGCTGTCTACAACCACTACAAGCGTATCAACGTAGGATCACGCGTGGACGATGTAGAGCTGCATAAGAGCAACATCGTTATGTTGGGACCCACCGGTTCTGGTAAGACGCTCCTCGCCCAAACCCTGGCCAAGATCCTGAACGTGCCCTTTGCCATAGCCGATGCAACGTCTCTCACAGAGGCAGGTTATGTTGGTGAGGATGTGGAAAACATCCTGCTCAAATTGATTCAGGCTGCTGATTACGACATCGAGAAGGCGGAGAAGGGCATCGTCTACATTGACGAGATCGATAAGATCGCTCGTAAGTCGGAAAATCCGTCCATTACCCGGGATGTCTCCGGCGAAGGTGTGCAGCAGGCCTTACTGAAAATCCTTGAAGGGACCGTGGCCAGTGTACCACCCCAGGGGGGACGCAAGCATCCGCATCAGGAGTTTATCCAGATCGACACTACCAACATCCTTTTCATTGTGGGCGGGGCTTTTGAGGGCATAGACAAGATCATCCAAAACCGTATCAACCAGAAGACCATGGGTTTTGGTGCCGACATTCAGCCGCGTAACAACCGGAAAGTAGGCGAGATTATCAAGCATATCCTGCCAGAAGACCTCTTGAAGTTCGGCCTTATTCCGGAGTTCGTGGGGCGTGTGCCGATCATTGTCACCTTGGATGCGCTGGACGAAGAGGCCTTGATTCGGATTCTGGTGGAGCCCAAGAATGCCCTGGTTCGCCAGTATCAAAAATTCTTTGAGTTGGACAACTGTAAGCTGGAATTTGACCCGGAGGCGCTCAGGGCCATTGCCGCCGAAGCCATTAGGCGCAACACCGGTGCACGGGGTCTCCGGTCTATCCTAGAGGAGATCATGCTGGAGGTTATGTACGATATCCCGTCGCGCACCGATGTGGTCAAGGTACAAATAACAAAGGAAGCAGTGGAGAAGCGCGAACCTCCCGTGCTGGTTCTGCAGGAACGCAAGGGCCGGAAGCGCGAAGCCTCAGCTTAATAGACCAAGGGGCCCTCATGGCGAGCGGCCCCTTTCCTCTCTTCATAAATCCCGGTGGCTGCGGTCATACTAAAACCAGGAAGCGGAAGGGAGGACCGGGCATGGCACTAGGCCATGGTCTGGGCAGCTTCTTAGGGGTTGTCCAGATCTTTTTTGCGATAGTGATAGGTGTTTACTTCTGGAATCTGTTGCGCTCCCAACAGGGTAGTCGCGTTGCGGTAGAGCGCGAGTCCCGGAAAGAACTAGATTAACTGCACCGCCTGCGCGCACTCTCTCTCAGAGAGCCCCTGGCAGAGCGCACTCGGCCCACAGATTTTGCCGAAATAGTTGGGCAAGTAGACGTCCTATAGGCCCTGCGGGCAGCACTGTGCGGTCCAAACCCTCAGCACGTGTTGCTTTATGGGCCTCCTGGCGTGGGCAAGACAGCAGCAGCACGCCTGGTACTCGAGGAGGCAAAGAGAAATCCCCTTTCGCCTTTTAAGAATGACGCCAAGTTCATTGAGATAGATGCCACCACCGCTCGTTTCGACGAGCGTGGCATTGCTGATCCCCTCCTGGGCTCGGTACATGATCCAATTTATCAAGGCGCTGGTCCTCTAGGTGTGGCTGGCATTCCTCAGCCCAAGCCAGGGGCGGTAACCAAGGCCCACGGCGGTGTCTTGTTTATCGACGAGATTGGGGAACTACACCCTATTCAAATGAATAAACTCCTCAAGGTCTTGGAAGACCGGCGGGTATTTCTTGAGAGCGCCTATTACAGCTCTGAGGACACGAATATCCCAAGCCACATCCACGATATCTTCCAAAATGGCCTTCCGGCTGATTTCCGTTTGGTGGGTGCCACCACGCGAAGTGCCGGAGAACTCCCTCCTGCCTTACGTTCCCGCTGTGTTGAGGTATATTTTCGTGCCCTGCTCCCGAGCGAGATTAAAACCATTGCCGCTGGCGCTGCCAAGAAGATTGGCTACCCGCTGCAAGAGGGAGCAGTGGATGTTATCGCTCGCTACGCCACCAATGGCCGTGACGCAGTGAACATTGTTCAAGTTGCTGCCGGTATTAGCCAGGGCGAGGGGCGCTCTGAGATTCTGGTCAAAGACGTAGAGTGGGTTGTGAATAGCGGCCAGTATGCCCCCCGGCCGGAGAAGAAGGTCCCGTCCACGCCCCAGGTAGGGTATGCCAACGGACTGGCTGTTTATGGTGCTAACCTTGGCACCTTGCTGGAGATCGAGGTCACGGCTTTTCCTGTGGCCTCGGGAACCGGGCGTATCACTGTGACGGGCGTTATAGAAGAAGAGGAGATGGTCAATCCTGGTCACGTAGTACGGAGGAAGAGCATGGCTCGTGGTTCGGTGGAAAATGTACTGACTGTACTACGCCACCACCTGAGCTTTAACCCCAATGATTACGACATTCACGTCAATTTTCCAGGGGGGATCCCCATGGATGGGCCTTCTGCCGGGGTAAGCATGGCGACTGCCATCTATTCCGCTCTAACTGGCATTCCTATTGACAACACAGTGGCCCTTACAGGGGAGATCTCCATTCGTGGCTTTGTTAAACCGGTGGGCGGCATTACTGCCAAGATCGAGGCGGCTCGCCAGGCCGGAGCAAAAAAAGTCATCATACCGGCAGAGAACTGGCAGGAGATATTCGCCGGTTGCACCGATATAATCATTGTACCGGTGAAGGACCTGAGAGAGGTCTTTCGTGAGGCTTTGCTGGAGAAAGAAGCGCCCGCGGGCTTACCTTTGGTTGCGTTGCGACCAGCGCTCTAGATTGGCCCTTCTTCAGTTTCTTCTTGTATTGCTTTGATGTGGTACAATAGGAGTAGCGAAAGTGTAGCTAAATGAGGTGACGAGATGGCAAGAAAAACAACCAGGCGCCAGATACCCCTCTTGCCACTTAGGGGCATCCTAGTTTTTCCATATATGGTAGTTCACCTAGACGTAGGCCGGGACAAATCCATAGCTGCCATTGAAGAGGCCATGGCCCAGGGGAACCAGATCCTTCTTGCCACACAAAAGGATCCGCGCATAGACGAACCGGAACCGGAAGAAATCTATCGTATAGGGACTGTGGCCGAAATAAAACAACTTCTCAAGATCCCTGGCGGCACCATTCGAGTCTTGGTGGAGGGGCTAGCCCGTACCCGCATCACCACCTACCTGGACAATGAGCGCTTCTATTTGGTAGAGGCTGAGGAGTATGACGAGGAAGAAGAGAAGGGTTCTGTTGAAGTTGAGGCTCTTACGCGGAGAATAACCTTCCAGTTTGAACAGTACGTGAAGCTCTCAAAGAAGATCCCTGCCGAGACGGTGGTTTCCATTGTTACTGTGGACGATCCCGGTCGCCTCGCCGACCTTATTGCAGCTCACCTGAACATTAAACAAGACGACAAGCAAAGACTCCTTGAGGCCGTGAGACTCACTGAACGCCTAAAGATCCTGTACCAAATCTTGAGCCGAGAGCTAGAGATTCTGGAAATAGAACACAAGATTGGTAGCCGGGTTAGACGACAAATGGAAAAAACCCAAAAGGAGTACTACTTGCGGGAGCAGCTTAAGGCTATCCAAAAGGAACTGGGTGAACGCGGTGAAGAGGAGAACGAGGCGCAGGAGTTCAAGGAACGCATCGCCAAAACCCAGTTGCCGCCTGAGGTGAGGGAGAAGGCCGAGCGCGAAGCGGACCGCTTGAGCAAGATGCCGCCCATGGCCGCGGAGGCGGTAGTGGTTCGCACCTACTTGGAGTGGCTC
>JAAYHG010000308.1 GCA_012735455.1 Bacillota bacterium | reverse complement strand
GGGAAAAAGTCGAAGAAGATCCCAGCTCTCCAACCCACATCCTCACAGTCTGGGGCGTGGGCTATAAGTTTCGGGAGTTTTGATCATGGTGCGTACTATACGCGGTCGTCTTACAGTGAGCTATGCCATCCTGCTCTTTCTCACAGTGAGCCTGATGGGTGCTTTTCTCCTGCAGTCCTTGGATCGCTACTACCTTAAAGAAAGCGAGTCCAAGCTCATGGCCCACGCGCGGGTGTTTTCTCACTACGCCGAGCATTCCTTTCTTGGTAACGCCCTGGCCCAGCGTTTTGGGGAGGATGTAGACGCCCGCGTCCTTATCCTGGATGGCAACGGAATGGTTGTTGGCGACTCTGAGTGGCCAAAGGAACGGGCGGTGGGGCAAACCATTGGTGGTCCCTTGGTGCAGCAGGCCTTAGCCGGCGAGTTGGTGAGTGAGGTGGTCAAGGATGAGGACGGACACCGGGTCCTACACGTTGCTGCCCCCCTTGTGACCCAAGCTAGCACCGTAGGGCTGGTTTACCTCTCTTCCTCCCTGGCCGATTTAGACCGGACCTTGGAGGTTACCCGCAGCCTCATCCTGCTGGGTGCCCTGGCTGCTGTGGCCGCAGCTTTGGTGGTGGGATCCTTCCTGGCCGCCAGTATCACCCGGCCCCTGGCAGCAGTCACCGCCGTGGCGCGCCGCCTGGCCAGCGGCGATTTCTCTCCCCGGCTCACACCACAACCTCCGGCCGAGGTAGCAGAGCTGTCCCGAGCCTTTAATTATCTCACCGAGCGTCTATCTACGACTTTAAGGACCATTGCCGAAGAACAGCACAAGCTTGCCACGGTTCTGGCCAGTATGGGAGACTTGCTCCTGGCTGTGGACAAGACCGGAGTAGTAGTTCTGGTAAACCCGGCCCTAGAGCAGGTGCTGGGACAAAAGTCGGCTGAGTTGGTTGGCAACCCCTTACCGCCGGCTCTGGAGGGTACAGAGTTGGCGCGCGTGCTGTCTGCAGGGCTGGCAACAGGTCAGCCACAGACTGCCGAGGTTAGCCTACCGGGGTCCTCTAACATCTATCGGGCACAGGTGACCCCTTGGCGCACCGCCGGTGGTGACTACGGCAGTGTAGCTGTACTGCGGGATATCTCCGACTTGAAGCGCTTGGAGGCGGCACGTTTGGAGTTTCTTGCCAATGTTTCCCATGAGCTTCGAACCCCTCTTACCTCTATCAAGGGTTTTGCTGTTACCCTGGAGGATGATCTAGCCGCAGGTACGGCTGCCTGGCGTTACGCCAAGATTATTGAGGAGGAGACAGATCGCCTTTCGCGCCTGGTGGCCGACATCATGGACCTCTCCAAAATGGATGCGCGTGAGACAACGCTGGATCTAAAGGCTTTGGACCTTACAGGCCTCATCTCACAGGTAGTAGAGCAGCTCGGGCCCCGGGCGGAGAGTAACGGCGTTAGTTTTAAGGCCGATCTTCCTTCTACGTTGCCGCCCGTGTTGTGCGATCCGGACCGCATTCACCAGGTACTGCTAAACCTCTTGGACAACGCCCTTAAATATACCCCTGCTGGTGGAGAGGTAACGGTTTCGGCCTGGGCCGAGAAACGAAGGGTGTATGTCAGCGTAGAGGATACCGGTTCAGGTATCCCACCCGAGGATCTACCCAACATCTTTGACCGCTTCTACCGCGTGGACAAAGCCCGGTCCCGGGCCTTGGGCGGAACAGGGTTGGGGCTCGCTATAGTAAAGGGTATTGTCACCGAGCATGGTGGCCAGGTAAGTGCCTCTAGCATCCCGGGCAGGGGAAGCTGCTTTACTCTGTGGCTACCGCACTTGTAAATACTTCGTAACCATTTGTTACCCCCTGCTAATTCTTCCGTAAGAGTGCGGGCATATAATGAACCTGACACAAGGCTTCATGCAGAAAAGGTGAATTGGAGGTACCCTGATGAAAAAGGTGGAACCCAAGCTGTTCTTAGCCTTTCTTCTTATCATAGGACTACTTGTAGCGGGGTGTGCGGGTACCGGTGGGTCAGAACAACCAGCAACGGTGCCCGAGGATGGCGGGGAGTCTGTTTCCCAGGTGGGTGGGGTTAGCGGGCCCCAGGTGGTCAGGCCGCCAGTACAGAAGACCCAGCCTGAAGACAAGGAGCCTGCGCCAGCCACACCTGTTGCGGCGCCCGCAGAAAGAAGGTCACCTTCCGTATTTACGGTGTTACCCCTGATCTCATGTACCAAGTGCCCCTTACTGTAGAGGCTGCGCACCCGGAAGATATGCCCCAGCAGGCCCTGAAGCTTTTGTTTGCCTGGCCGGACGAGAGTGGAGCTACGGTTTCACCCTGGCCCGGGGGCGTAAAATTGTGTTCCCTTAAGATAAAGGATGGCACGGCGCTAGTGGACCTGACCGGGTTCGATGCCGGTAGTTTTGGCAGCAGTCGTGAGGCTCTTGCCCTCGATAGCCTCACCCTTACCCTGACACAGTTTGACCATATTCAGCGCGTGCAGGTTCTGCTGGACGGCCAGGTGGTAGAATCTTTGGCTGGCCACGTCGATATCAGCCGGCCCCTAACACCGCCCGAACACCTGAACCACTTCAGCTTCGGCGCGGCTTCCAGCAGCGAACCCACCCTGCCCCTTACCCTCTACTTTCCTGAGCCTAATG
>JAAYHG010000307.1 GCA_012735455.1 Bacillota bacterium | reverse complement strand
TTCCTACACCGCAATACTCTACTCTATCGTCTGGCAAAAATTCGCCGGCTTACCGGATTAGATCCACGTAATTTCGATGAGGCCATGCAACTGAAACTGGCATTAATGCTCTGGTCTCAAAATGACGACCAGCCCAGTCAGTTTTTCAGGAGGGTAGAGGAGCATGGAGAGCACTCTCACTGCGCAATGCGCTAAGAAGCAAACATTCGCAGAAGTAATGCGCGCAGCCTGGCTGCTCAATGCGGCTACAGTCAGTTTTGTCTAGGCACGGCAACTACTGAGCGAGATCGCTACCACGTTCCCGGACCTTGTCGCTCACCTGGGCCAGAGCAGTGCCATTTCAACCGATGGGCGAGAGTTCTTGCAGCGTGAAATCACACGCTTCAATAAGGAATGCGAACTTCTCGCTGCAGAGCTTGCGCAAGCCAGGAGGGCTGCAAATGGAGACTGAGCTCGCAAAGAAAGTGATGACAGCCAGCGAGGCTGTCCGTCGCTTTATCAAGCCAGGGACGCATATCGCATTTGGTGGTTTTTCTATCCTGCGTCGGCCGATGACCATTGCCCGGGAAATAGTGCGTCAGGGCATTGGTGACCTCTTTGTCACAATGAACGGTGGTACCACAGTTGCTGAAATGCTGGCCGGTGCTGGACTGATTAAGTGGCTCGAGACTACTTACTTGGGCATGGAAGGCGGTATGCCCGTCGCTTACGGTGTCCGTACCGCCATCGAGCAGGGTAGCATCGAGCTGATCGAAGACTACAGCAACTGGAGCTATTCTTTGCGGACTGTGGCGGCCCGCTACGGTCTCCCCTTTTTGCCCTGTCTGGGCGACCTGGGAAGCGACCTCTTAACATACGATACTTTTGGTAAGGCCGGCCTACGGGGGAGAAACGAGGAGGGTACATGGAAACACCCTGGCATTCCTCCGCAAAAGTATGCCGTGATCGACGACCCCTTCGAGGGCTGGGGACTACGCCCGCGGCTGTACAACGCCGGGCCTGACAACTGTGCCAACAAGACCAATGCTTACATGGGTAGAAAAGACCTGCCCACCACCTACACCGGCAAACCGGGAGTCAAGGTGGCCTTGGTGCCTCCACTGCTTCCTGAGGTATGCGTCCTCCGAGCGCAAAGGGTGGCCCTGGACGGGACAGTGCGCATCGAGGGTCTCTTAGGCCCGGACCTGGATCAGTCTTTGGCGGGGCGCATCCTTATCGTGGAGTGCGAGCGCATTTGTTCCCCGGACGAACTACGCTCTGTACCTGAACATAATCAGATTGCAGCTCATTTCGTTGACGCCATTGTGGAACAACCCTTCGGGGGCTATCCCACCGCTGTTCCTAACTATTACGACTATGACTACGAGTGGTTCAAGGAATACCAGCGCACAGTGCGCGGCTTCTCCCTGGATGATCTGAAAGCCTACTGGCAGGAGCAGGTGGCATCTACAGAGGACGACTGGGAATACCTCTTAGACCGCGTAGGCCTGGAGCGCTTATCCTCCCTTCGGGCCGATCCGCGCTTTCACTATAACCCTAACATAGAACGGTTCAAATAAGAAGGTGACAAGGGTGGCAGATAGAGATTACGCAACCTACCTCGCCGAACATAACCTTAGCGCCACAGGGTTCACACCCATGGAACTCTTGGCGGTGGCTGTAGCCCGCGAGATACCGGACCAGTCCTTTGCCTTCGTCGGCACAGGACTGCCCCTCCTGGCCGCTACTCTGGCCCAAAAGACCACTTCACCCAATCTTACCGTAATCTTAGAAGCCGGTACTGTGGGTCCAGAGATTGCCGACCTACCCATCTCAGTAGCCGATCCACGGGCAGCTTACAAAGCCACCACCTTGAGCAGCTTGGCGGACGCCTTTGGTACCATTGCCGCCCGTGGCTTTTGTACGGTAGGAGTGCTGGGGGCAGCAGAATGCGACCAGTATGGCAACCTTAACTCCACAGCCATTGGCGGTTACTGGCCTGCAGGTGTCTCAGAAACAGGTGCCGGGCCCAGAGTCCGCCTCACCGGCAGTGGCGGTGCCAATTCTATTGCTTCCCTGGCAGATAAGATTATTGTCATGATGGTCCACGAAAAGCGGCGCTTCCCTAAACACGTAGGTTACCTTACCACTGTGGCCGGAAGACGCGGCCCTGCAGGCGAGAGTCGCTACGACTATGGCCTTTTCCGCGGTGGGGACTTAAAGGTGATCACTGACCTTTGTACACTGAGGCCGGATCCGGAAAGCGGCATCCTGGTCTTAGATGAGATCTATCCAGGTATCAGTGCTGAAGAGGTGCTGGCCAACACCGGCTGGGATCTGGACATCAGCCAAGCCCGACCCTTCGCTCCACCCACCAAGGAAGAGCTCAAGGTGTTGCGCCTGGAGGTGGACCCCCATCGCTTTTACCTGGGGCGTACAAGCAAACGCAAGAAATAAGGACATTTTTGGAGTATAACCCAACTATAAAGGGCGACAGCGTCCGGTGCCCGTACCTATAAGTACGTCTGCTCGGCGCTGCCGCCCTTTATGTTATCCTCGCTTTTTGGCAGCCTTTCACAACCTAGTTAACACAAGAAAACGGTTATACCATAGGGACTAACCATAGAGGTCTTACCTGCTTTCCGATGAGGTGGCGCTAGCAGCCCTTGGGGCCAGTACAAAACCCACTGCCAGGGTAAGGAAACTGACAAGCAATCCTGGATAAAGGGGATCGGTCGGTGCCCCGATGACCTTCCACAGCAGCGCCGTCACACAGGCCCCAGGATAATGGCCCAGCGGCCTGCCTGGGGCAGAATCCGCTCGCGGAAGAAGAGGGCCGCAACCAAGGGCAGGCACACCGTGGCTCCCCTCAGTCCCATGGATAGGTACGTCCATTCCAGGATCAAGCTCTTGAGGTTTCCACTGAGAACAATGACCAGGCTGGCACCGGCCACGGCGATAATCACAAGACGTGACACCAACAGTTTCTGGGCAGGAGACGCCGTCTGACCAAAGTATCTCCCATAAATATCCCGGGCTAGCATGGTGCTGATACCCAGCGCCAGCCCTGCCCCCGTGCCAACCACCGCCACCAGCAGCGTTGCAAGAGCTACCCCGGCCAGCCAGGGCGGTAGAAACTTAAGCACAAATACTGGGAAGGCCTGCCCCGGATCCAGGTTAGGGAAGTTGAGACGCATGTAAAGGCCAATCAAGATCCCTGGTATCCCAGCAGGCGGAATAAGGAACGCCGCCAAAAGGGCACCCTTCCTGGCCGCCGCAGCATCACGGCCCGAGAAAATCGCCTGCACATAGGTTTGCGTAGATAGCACCCCCACCAGGAGGGAAAATCCTGCCGCCAAATCTACCTGAAGACCACGTCCAAACAGGCTAAACCAGGGATAGGACGGCAGTGCTCCATGAAGTCCCTGCCACCCGCCCACCAACGAGTAAGCAAGTGGTCCCGTAACGGCCAAGATACCGTACAAAAAGATCAGTTTAGTTAGACCAACCAAGCTTGCCCCCCAGACACCGCCAAAAACCACATAGGCTATAATGAGCAGTACTGCTAATACTGCGGCCAACCAATCGGACATACTTAGCATGGACGTTAGCAGTGCTACCGCTGCCAGCACCTGGGCCACCAGATTGAGAAAGGTGCCAAAAGAGGAAAAGAGACTGGCTGTTACCGCAGCTGAGTCGCCGTATGCTCCACCCAAGAGCTCGGGTACCGTCTCGCGCTCGGCCGCTCGCAGAGGGCCAGCCAGGCTCAGGGCTAGAACCAAGCAACCAATACCACCGCCTAAGGTAAACCACCAAGCGGAAAAGCCATAACGAAAGGCCAGTTGAGCGGTGCCGATGGTGGAAGCACCGCCCACCAGAGTTCCCATAATAGTGGCTGCCACCAGCACCGGGCCAGCCTTGCGTCCACCCACAGCAAAATCACTGGCTGTCTTAATCATGCGACCAGAGTAGACCCCTACCGCAGAGACCACGGCCAGTGTTACCGCAATGCCTACCAGGTGCCCAGCCGTAAGTTCAATCACTTTAACTCTGCAGCCTCCTCGCTTTGCCAGAGAACTCGAGGCGATACTGCGGCCAGGTTAGCGGTTCCGGTAAGGATCATGGCCACCTTGAGTTCCGAGATCATTTTTTCTACTGCTAGTTTTACACCTTCAGCGCCGCCCCCTACAGCGGCCTGCAGCAGCGGTCTACCTACAAGGACGTGGTCCGCGCCCAGTGCGAGGAGTTTCAAGACATCACTGCCACTTCTGACGCCGCCATCGGCCATAATAGTGATGCGTCCCTTCACCCGAGCAGCAATGGCTGGTAGCACATCGGCAGCACCAGGAGTAGAATCCAATACGCGTCCACCGTGGTTTGATACCACAATGGCGCTGGCCCCAGCGTCAGCTGCAATCTCGGCCTCGTCTGGCGTCATGATACCCTTGACGATAAAGGGTAGGTTGATATTGGCCACGAGTTCCTTGAGTTTGGCCCCTGTCTTCGGCTCCACGAACATTCCGAGAAGGCGCATATTAATAAGGCCAGCCCCGTCCACATCGATGCCGAATCCAATGGCACCAACTTCCGCCGCGGACTGGGCCCATCTGATTATCTTTTCCTGTTCTCGTGGCTTAAAGATGAAAAATCCGTGGCCTTCCTCTTCTTGGAGCACTTGAAGACCCACCTTGCCGGTGTCACCAGACATACCCGCCGTGCCTGCCAAACGACAGCCCTTAACCACAGCCTTGGTAATATCATAGTCGCTGATAACGCCCTTTATGTTAGGCTTGGTTCCGGCCATGGGCGCGCCTAAGATCGGGGCTGCCAGCTTCCTACCGAAGAGATCCGCTGTTGTGTCCGGCTCCACCACATCGTGTAGGGTGCGCAGATTAAGTTTGCGGCGGCGCAGCGCCTCCACATTGGCTATGAAGGAGGCACCCGTGCCAATGCCGCCCATGCCAGGAACCTCTCCAGCACAGGCCCTGCCGTCGCAGACAGGACAGAGCCTACAACTTCCCTTGAGTTTTTCCTTGGCGGCAGCCCGAACTTCTGCCAAGTTCATCCGATACCTCTCCTCCCATTCTATCTGCCAATTTTGCTGCTTTCCGTTCCGCCCGCCGCGGTTACCGCTATAGACTTCTTGCTTGGGCGCCCAAACTCCTCTTACCCACTCCGATCCACTCAGCTAGTCATTCTAACGGGGTTTTACTTATGCTCTCCTTTGACGTATACTCTTCTAACCTAGAACCTCTTGTACCAACGAGACAAAGACATCCCTGCTGACTGTGCTCTTGTTAGCTACCCCATACTCTTTAACCTGTCTAAGAATCTCACGTTCCTGTTCTTCTGTTGCCTCGACACCTAGTTCCGCCAGCTTGACACGAATTGAATTGAGACCACTCTTTTTACCCAGCACTATCTTGGCCTCTTGACCCACAAAGGCCGGATTCAAAGAAAACATGGCCAACGGGGCCTCCTTGAGCATCTCAATACCGATGCCGGACTCGCGCGTGAAGATATGGTCCCCCACCACAGGAGCATTGCCCATAATGGGCACCCGGGACAGGGAGGCTACTTCCTCGGCCAGGCTCTTCAGCTGGCTCAAGTCAGCACCAAAATCAATGCCGTACATAGTTCTAAGCGCCACAAAGACCTCGAAAAGGGATGTGTTTCCGGTACGTTCACCCAAACCGTTGATGCAGGTGTGGATAACCTCCGCCCCGGCTTCCATGGCGGAAAGTGAGTTAGCCAAAGCTAGACCCAGATCGTTATGGGAGTGCACCTCTACAGGAAGGCCGGTGAAGTTCTTAACCCTCCGCACCAGGGTAGCCATAGCCGCGGGAAGCACACAGCCGACGGTATCGATAACACCTACAGAGTCAGGCCGGGTCTGCTCAAGAACCGTCCCTAGTAGATTCTCCAGGTCATCCCACTCGGCACGGGTGGTGTCGTAAGGGAAGAGGACAGCGTATAGCCCCGCCTCCTTGGCTGCCTGCACCGCGTCGGCGCTGCGTTTGGCCACATCGCGCCAGGTCCAGCGGAACTGGTAATCAAGTTTGGGTTTGCCAATGGGCACCTCAATTACCACGCCGTGAGCGCCACACTCTTTAGCTAAGAGAATATCTTTTTCCATAGCGCGGGCAAAGGAAAAGATCTGACTCTTCAGCCCGAGGTCGGCAATGGCCTTCATGGCAGCGGCATCAGCCTCTGAGACCGCTGGCATACCGGCCTCTATCCTCTGGACTCCAAGTCCGTCCAGGATCTGGGCAATCCTTACCTTTTCCTCGGGAGTAAAGACAACACCGGGAGTCTGTTCGCCATCGCGCAGGGTCGCGTCGTGAATCTGAATCCGGGGTGGGATAGCGGTGGCGCGAACGTGATCCACGTTATACGGGCTGGTCCACCAATCTTGGCTACGGTAATATGTCATGTTGATACCCTCCTTCTTAATCTCCATCTCCATACCCGAAAGAAAGCAAGAGGAGCCACTCGACGGGGCGCTGCTCCTCGCAATGGCGCCGGGCAATCGACAGCCGGTGCGGACACGGTCTCCTGTAAGAACGACCCAGAAGCCAGCAGGGATACCCCGCTCGGCGAATATCAGCGGGCCTTGGAGTACTCCATTGCGTTTTGGAGCACCTCTGGATTGACTACCGACTCCGGCCGCGTGCCTGCCAGTACAGCCACCACCGCTTCGGCAGCACCGGTGGCCATGCGGATCATGGCCTCGTGGGTGAGGGCAGCGTGGTGCGGTGTAAAAAGGACGTTTTTCAGGCCAAAGATGGGGTGCTTCAGATCTGGGTACTCCCCTGGGAAAACGTCTATACCCGCGGCCTTGAGCTTGCCTGAGTTTAGGGCCTCATAAAGGGCATCCATGTCCACTACCTCGCCCCGGGCGCAGTTAATAAGCACAGCGCTGGGTTTCATAAGCGAGAGGGTCCTGGCATTGATGAGATTGGCCGTAGACTTGATGTAAGGCACATGCAGCGTGAGATAGTCCACCTGCGGCAGCAGCTCTTCCAAAGATGCCACCTGGGTTATGTCTTCGTCCTCAACTGTTACCACGGAATCGTAAACCAGCACCTTCATGTCAAAACCATTCTTGGCTATGGCTGTCACCTGGCGTCCGATCTTGCCGAACCCCACCACACCCAAGGTCTTGCCTTTAAGCTCCGAAAGGAGGTGCTGGTCGCGTTCCCGAAAACGGCCGCTGCGCACCAACTCATCAGCCAGTGGGAACTCTCGAGCCAGATACAACATCATGCCAAAGACGTGCTCAGCCACCGATATCACGTTAGAATACGGAGCATTGGCCACAATAATACCGTGCCGGGTGGCGTACTCAATATCTATGTTATTAACACCCACTCCGTGGCGGGCTATTACCTTAAGGTTGGGGAACTGGCAGAGGTACTCGGCGGTAACCGGCGAGCTACGGGCTATAAAACCTTCGATCTCCTGACAGTCTTCAACCTGCAGCTCATCCTTTGGCACCGGCGTATGGCCTGCCGCCAGCAAAACATCAAGTCCTTCCTGCACAATGGGTTCATGGATAAGTACCTTGCTCACTTGAGTATCTCTTCCTCCTTCTTAGTCTACAGTGCGTCCTCCATCTATCAACAACAACTGGCCTGTAATATAGTCGGCCTGACAAGAAGCAAGAAAAAGGACTGCTCCCACAATATCGGCTGTACGTCCAACCCGGCCCAGCGGAATTCGTGCTACCATATTCTCTTCTACACCAGGTGTATCAATCAGGGCCTCCGTAAGAGGTGTGCGCACAAAACCAGGACCTATGGCGTTTACATTTATACCGAACTTAGCCCATTCGTTGGCCAAGACCTTAGTCAGGATAAGCACGCCGCCCTTGGCGCTGGCATAAATAGCTCGCTCGGGATGCCCTAACACCGCCGAAACTGAGGCCGTATTGATGATCTTTCCGCGACCTTGACGAACCATTACCCGGCCTACTGCCTGGGCAGTGAAGAACATACCCTTGAGGTTGACGTCCATCACTGTGTCCCAGTCTATTCGGGTAACATCCAGTGCCTGCTTGCGCACATTCACCCCGGCATTATTACAGAGGACATCAATGCGGCCAAATTCTCTAAGTACTGCCTCTACCATTGCGTCAATACTTTCTTGGTAGCGCACATCCAGCCATAGTGCTCTGACACAAGCACCCCCGGCGGAAAGCCGTTTCGCTACTTCCTCTCCGGCCTCCATGTTAATATCGGCAATTACAACCTTCGCACCCTCGTCGGCAAACCCTTCCACCATAGCGCGACCAAGTCCGCTGGCGCCTCCGGTAACAACCACAACTTTATCCCTTAAGCCAAGATCCAAGTTCTATCCCCCCTCTGCTTCCGGCAGGAAGCTTATTGGTGCCAGGGTTATTCATTGGGCAGGACCACACCCCGGGTACAGTCCTGCCCATCAACACTTCACTTATAATAGATTTCATTCAGGTTTTTCCTTTAGTACAGCTCCGCGCCAAACGCTGTCCACAAGCTGGCTATAGCGTTTGAGATACTTGCTATCTACCTTGGTGGGAATGGGCTGCCAGGAGCGCCGCCGCCGCTCCAGCTCCTGCTCGGAGACATTTAGGGTGAGGGAGCGGCCTGGGATATCAATGGTGATGGAGTCCCCTTCCTGGACCAAGGCAATGGGACCACCTGCTGCCGCCTCAGGAGCCACGTGCCCTACACAGGGACCCCGAGTAGCGCCCGAGAAGCGCCCGTCGGTAACCAAAGCCGTGCTGTCACCCAGGCCCAGCCCCATCAGGACGGAGGTACAGGAGAGAAGCTCTCGCATACCGGGACCACCTTTAGGCCCTTCATAGCGGATGACTATCACATCACCCTTCTTGATCTTACCTGCCAGCATGGCCTCCACGGCCTCTTCTTGGGAATTAAAGACGCGGGCCGGTCCTGTGTGCACCTGCATAGCCGGTACCACGGCCGATTGCTTGACTGCAGCCCCCTCAGGCGCGAGGCTGCCCTTAAGTATGGCCAGGCTCCCCTGTTCGTGCAGTGGTCTCGCCAAGGGCGTGATAACATCTGTATTTCGGTTCTGGTAGACAGGAAGCATTTCGCGCCAAGTCTTGCCGTTGACCGTGGCCACATCCAGCCGAAGATACTTGTCACCCAGTTCTTTTAGCAGCACTGGTACACCACCGGCAAGATCAAAGTCAAAGAGCGTGTACTTTCCTGAGGGCTTTACGTTTACCAGGTGCGGGGTTCGGCTACTGATCTCTTCAAAGTCCTGGCCCGTAAGCTCGATGCCAAACTCGTGAGCGACCGCTGGAATGTGCAGTAGGGAGTTGGTGGAGCCGCCCAGCGCCATAGCTGCTGTGACGGCG